>CALMYH010000042.1 GCA_937873395.1 uncultured Burkholderiales bacterium | reverse complement strand
CCCTGGCGCAGGCTCAGGCCGAACTCGCCCTGGACCGCGTTGCCCAGGAAGGCGGCAAACTGGTAGAAGAAGGGCTTGTCCAGCCCCAGGTCGGCGCGCAGCTCGCGGATCTGTTCGGGGGTGGCGTCCTGCCCGAGCAGGAAGACGACCGGATCGCCGACGTACTGGAACAGCATGAAGGCGATGAAGGCCACGCTGATCATGACGATCACCGCCTGGGCCAGCCGCCGCAGAATGAAAGCGAACATGGAAATGCAATGAAGAGCGGGTCGCCCGCCACAGCGGACGACCCGCGACAGACCTGGCTCAGTTTACCTTGATCAGACGCCAGTCCAGCCGGTTGTCGGCACGGTGCACCACCTCGATGTTGCGCTTCATGGCCCAGGGAATGATCTGGTTGTGCAGCGGAATGTGGGCCACGTCGTCGTTCTGCAGCTGCAGCGCCTCGGTCAGCAGGCGCGGACGGATGAAGGGGTCGGTCTCGGTCTTGGCCCGGTCGATGATGGCGTCCATCTTGGGGTTGCTGTAGCGGCCGACGTTGTAATTGCCGTCACCGCCGGTGCCCACGGTGCGCACCAGCGACTGCAGGCTGTACAGCGCGTCGAAGGTGGGCACGCCCCAGCCCAGCATGTAGATGCTGGCTTCGTAACGCTGGATCATGGGGAAATAGGTCGACAGCGGCAGGGTGCGCAGCTTGGCCTTGACGCCGATGCGGGCCCACATGGCGGTGACCGCCTGGCAGATCGCCTCGTCGTTGATGTATCGGTTGTTCGGGCAGGCAAAGTCGACCTCGAAACCGTCCTTGTAACCGGCGTCGGCCAGCAGCTTCTGCGCCGCCGCCACGTCGAAGGGCAGGCGCCTGTGCACCCCTTCGGTCCAGCCGGCCACCTGGGGCGCCACCAGCGCGCCGGTGGGTTGGCCCAGTCCGCGCAGGGTGACGCGCGCAATGGCATTGATGTCGATGGCCTGGTAGAGCGCCTTGCGGACACGGACGTCCTTCAGCGGGTTCTTGCCCTTGATGTTGCTGCCCGGCAGTTCGTCGCGGAACTGGTCCATGCCGAAGAAGATGGTGCGGTTCTCCACCCCGTCGAGCACCTTGAAGGCGTTGTTGCTGCGGATGCGGGGCAGGTCCTGCGGGCTCGGGTCGAGCACGAAGTCGACCTCACCCGAGAGCAGGGCCGCCATGCGGGTGGCCACGTTGCGCACCGGGGTGTAGACGATTTCGGTCACGTTGCCTTCCATGCGGCCCCACCAGTTGGGGTTGCGGGTCAGCACGATGCGCTGGTCCTGCTGCCACTCCTTGAGCATGAAGGGGCCGGTGCCGTTGGCGTTGCGGTGGGCGAAGTTCTCGTCCTGGGTCTTGATGTCCTTGGGCTCGACCGAACTGTTCTTCTCGGCCCAGGCCTTGCTCATCATGCGCAGCTCGGTGAGCTGGTTGATCAGCACCGGGTTGGGGCCGCTGGTGAAGATGTCGATGGTGGTGTCGTTGACCTTCACGACGCGGCTGATGCCCTGGGTGTAGACCGCGAAGTTCGAGGTCTTGGACATGGCGCGCTGCAGCGAGAACACCGCATCGTCGGCGGTGAAGGGCGAGCCGTCGTGGAACCTGACGCCGGTGCGCAGCGTCATGCGAAGCTGCGTGGGCGAGACCTGGTTCCAGCCGGTGGCCAGCAGCGGCTCGGCCTTGAAGGTGCGGCTGTTGTAGTAGACGAGGGACTCGTAGACCGAGGCATGCACGCCGTTGGCCAGCGCGTTGTTCTGGGAATGGATGTCCCAGGTCGGGATGTCGCTGGCGCTGGTCCACTTGAAGGTCTTGGCCTGCACCAGGGTGGCGCCGAGCGCCAGGGCCGCGCCCAGGACCACCGCACGCATCGTCAGGGTGTGTTTCATTGCTTGACACCTGAAATAAAAATGAACATCCCTGCACTATGCAACAAATGTTCCCGCGCCCCCCATCGGACTTACCCGGGGCCAGCCTTCGAAACGTCCCGCAGGCGCCAAGGCGGCGGCGCTGCCGTCAGCGATCCGACAGCCGGCCTGCGCGACCCAGCGGGACATCCCCCGGATGGGGCATGCCCGCGCGACGCGCCTGGTCCATGATGCACCGGCCACGGGCGCGCGTGTGCCGTGCCCGGGCGCCAAGGGACGGAAGGGAGCAGAAACATGAAACACCGCTGGAGAAAGCTCTGGGCGGCGCTGTGGCTGGCGCTGGCCTGCTCATGGGCAGGGGCGGCCATCGAGGTCAACCAGGCCAGCAGCGACGACCTGGAAAGCATCAAGGGCATCGGGCCGGCGACGGCGCAGCGCATTTTGCAGCAACGCCAGCGGGCGCGCTTTCGCGACTGGCAGGATTTCATTGTGCGCGTGCCGGGCATCGGTGAGAAGCGCGCCACCGCCCTGTCGACGCATGGCCTGCGGGTGCAGGGGCAGGCCTTTGCCCCGGCCAGCGCGCCGGCCCATGCGCCAGCCCGGCCCATCGGCTACGCACCGCGTGCGCCCACGACCGCGACCGCGGGCACCCGATCGCCCTGAGACGCTGCGGCGGGGGCGGCCCGAAAAAAAACCGCCCCGAAGGGCGGCTTGGTGGGCCGCAGGCCCCAGGCCATCAGAACGACTTGCTGAGGCCCAGCACCAGGCGGGCCTTGCCGGCATCACCTGCTTTGCTCTTCTGAGCGCCCGAAAGCATCGCGCTGGCACCCAGGTCGTTGCCCAGGTCGTAGCTCACGCCCAGGCCATAGTCGTAGGCGCCGCTGTTGCCGTTGGACTTGTTGCGAACACCGACCACCGCATCCAGCGTGAGCTTGTCGGTCAGGGGTTGGGCCAGGGCCAGGCTCAGGCGCGAGTGCTTTTTGATGGATCCACTGGTACCGCGGGTCAGTTTGACGGTGGCGATCCCTGCCGTCAGGCTGCCGTAGACCTCGCTGCCGTTCCAGCCGCCACCGCTGTCCGGGTAGACGTAGTATGCGTAGCCCACGTCGTAAGACAGGCCATTGCCGAACTCGTTGCTGAAGCCGGCGTACAGGTCGATTTCCACGTTGGCGTCACCGAACTTGCCGGTGGAGTTCCAGTTGCCGACGTAGAAGCCGTTGCTGAAGGCATAGTCCACGCCGCCCTGCAGGGCCGGGAGGAAGTTCTTCGGCGCGCGATTGTCCTGGTCAATGCCGTTGGACTTGTACAGCGACACGACACCGACGTTGAAGGACAGGCCTTCGGCGTGGGCCGGAGACAGAACGGCCATGCCCAGTGCGGCGGCCAGTGCAAGGGAAAGGGTAGATTTTTTCACAAGTGCTCCAGGTGGGTTGAAGGAAACCGCAGCTTCCAATGCAATTATCGGGCCATGCAGTGCGCCGTCGCGGTGCCAATGATGCCTGAGTGCAACAGACCATGGGGCAGTTTGTGCTGGCGGGCGCCCGAGGGCCGGGGCGCAATGCGCACAAAAAACCCCGCCGTGGCGACACGGCGGGCTTGATGCTCAGACCACAGACTGGCTTGCGCCAGCCAGAGATCAGAAGCTGTGCATCAGGCGAATGCGGTACTGGTCGCCATTGGCGTCGTTAGCGCCGTTGACGCGCTGGCGGTCGCCGTAAGTGAAGTTGACGGCGGTGCGCTTGCTCAGGTTGTAGTCGGCGCCAATGGCCCAGCCACGCGACTGGCCACCGCCCGTAAAGGCTTCACCGTTGCGAGCGTACACGGCGCCCACGGTCACCGGACCCAGCGGCGCGCTCACGCCCAGGGCATACTGGCGACCGTCCGAACCAGCGATGCTGCGGTTGTCTTCCATGCCGAAACCGACACGGGCAACACCCAGATCGTAGGAGGCGGACAGACGGACGCGCTTGCGATCGTTGCTGAACTGGGTGTAGTCCAGACCGGCGCTGATCGGGCCGGCGGCGTAGTTCACGCCCACCACGTTGGCTTGCAGAGCACCTTTGCCAGCACCAGGGGCGGTGATGCTGTCCACACGCTGGTAATTGGCGGTCAGGCCGGGGATCAGCTGCGGAGAGGTGTACATGAACCAGTCAACGTTGGCAGGACCGGAAAGGATGGCACCGTCGTACGCGGTCTGCAGCGCCACCGGGGCACCGGCGAAGCCGCGGGCAATGATGCCGTTGCCGGCTTCCACGGCACCCAGGGTCACCGAACCGAAACCGCCGGCCAGGGACACGGTGGCATTGCGGCCGCCGACACCGCTGTTGGCGGCGGGGCAAGGCAATGCAGTGCATGCCGCCGGGCCAGCATCAACGCTGCCGCGGCCGCGCACACGCAGTTCCATGGCCGCAGTGGCCCTCAGGCCGCTGCCCAGGTCTTCGGTGGCGGTGAAGCGGATGTCACCGTCGGTCACCACCAGACCGCTGTCACCAGCGATGGCTTTGCCGAAACCGACACCAAACTTGCCGGACAGGGTCACGGAAGACTGGGCGAAGGCAACGCCGGTGGCAGCGACGGCGGCCAGAGCGATCAGAGTCTTTTTCATTGAGAGTTTCTCCAAGGTTGAAAAAAGGGCCGTGGGTCTGTCGCCCCCGAGCCAACCTCCGTTGTTGGAAGTTGATGCTATTGCACCAGAGGAACAGGACAGATGCAAAGCTTTTGGTGAAGCGCCCGCCCATTTGTCGCACATGAACAACATTTCGTCGACCAGATGCACCGAGAGCAGGCAGGTTGACGCCCCAATATAGGGCTTGCGCGGAGTACCTCACCGGACCCCACACCCAACGCCGAAGGGGCACAATGCTCAGGCCCTTCTGGCGCGGGCCAACACCCGTGTGACCCCAGGCTGTCTGACCGGAGACCTCAAGCGATGAACCGAAGCCCTGCCCCTGTGGACGCCTTGCTGGTGGCCGCCGATTCGGCCCTGCGCACCCTGTTCGTGGCCCCGCGCGCCGCGCGCGCCTGCCCGACCGTGCCCGAGGCGGCCGACGCGCCGGCCGGGCTGCCCGCGCACGAACAGGCGCTGTCGGGCGCGCTGATGCGGGTCAACCACGTGGGCGAGGTGTGCGCCCAGGCGCTCTACACCGCCCAGGCGCTGGCCGCCCGCAGCGGGCCGCGCCCCAACGAGGCGCTGGCGCGCCAGCTCGAAGCCGCCGGACAAGAGGAAACCGACCACCTGGCCTGGACGGCCGAGCGGCTGCGCGAGCTGGGGGCGCGACCCTCGCTGCTCAACCCGCTGTGGTACGCGGGCGCCTTCGGCCTGGGCCTGGTCGCCGGGCGGCTGGGGCCTGGGGTGAGCCTGGGTTTTGTGGTGGAGACCGAACGCCAGGTGGAAGCCCACCTGGCCGGGCACATGGATCGCCTGCCGGCGGCCGACCAGGCCTCGCGCGCCATCGTGGCGCAAATGAAGGACGATGAGGCCCGGCACGCACGCGAGGCCCAGCGCGCCGGCGCCACCGAGCTGCCGGCACCGGTGAAGCTGCTGATGCGTGGGGCGGCCAAGGTCATGACCACGGTGGCGCATCGGGTCTGAAGATCGAAAAGGCGGCTACCTTGGGCCACAATGCCACCATGCGCCTGACCCCCGAGCAGATTCGAGCCATCAAGCACAGCGCCCAGGCTGTGCTGGGCGATGACGCCCGTGTCATCCTGTTCGGTTCCCGGGTCGACGATACCCGGCGAGGCGGCGATATTGACCTGCTGTTCGAGACGGACCGGCCTGTGCCGCGGCGTGCCGAAGCCCTCAACGCCCTGTATGTGTCGCTGATTCGCCAGTTGGGCGATCGCCGGCTGGACATCCTGCTCAAGGATCCGGCCACGCCGGAAGCCCCCGTTTTGCAGGTCGCGCGCGAAACCGGGGTGCCGCTGTGACCCTGCGCTTTCTCCCGGAGCATGTGCCTGCCCTGCGGGCCAGCGAGACTTTGGCGCGCAAGGAGTCCGAACACCTGCGCTACAGCCGCGACACCTTGTTTGCCCTCCCGGTGGACCTGGCCTGGGTCCAGGCACTGGGCTCTCAGCCCTCCCTGGCCGAAAAGGTGGAAGCGTTTGCCAGCCGGTTTTCTCGACTGCAAGACCAACTGGGAGACAAGCTGCTGCCGCGCTTTGCCGCCCTGGTGGGTGAATCTCCCAGAAGCTTTCTGGACACGCTGGCCTTCGCCGAAAAGGCCGAGTTGCTGACCGACGCAGACGCCTTCATTGCCGCGCGCCGGCTGCGCAATGCCCTGGTGCACGAGTACATGCACGATCCGCAGGTGTTCCTGGAGAGCCTGTGGCTGGCGCATCGCACTTGCGACCTGTTTTTCGACGTGATCGACAGGGTGGGACGAGAGCTGGCCCGTCTGGGCGTACCGCCCGCGTGAACGACGCGCGACGGCAGGGAGACTTCGTTCGCCCCCACGCTGCGCCGCTGCGCGGGTCGCCGGCTCAGGCTTCGACGAGTTCGAAACCGGTGGTGATCTCGGCGGTCTTGCCGAGCATGATGCTGGCCGAGCAGTATTTTTCGTGGCTCATGGCGATGGCCCGCTCGACCGCGGCCGGGGGAATGCCCTTGCCGGTGATGGTGAACTGCATGTGGATGCGGGTGAACACCTTGGGGTCGGTGTCGGCGCGCTCGCTGGTCAGCCGGACGCTGCAGCCGCGCACGTCGTGGCGTCCGCGCCGCAGAATGAGCACCACGTCGTAGGCGGTGCAGCCCCCGGTGCCGGCCAGCACGGTCTCCATGGGGCGCGGGGCCAGGTTCGCCCCCCCGTTTTCGGGCCGGGCGGCGTCGGGCGCGCCGTCCATGGCCAGCACGTGGCCACTGCCGGTTTCGGCCACAAAACCCATGTGGGAGCGGGTACCGGCGGCGCCGGTCCAGGTGACGGTGCATTCCATGGTGGGGGGCAGGCGTGTGAAAAAGTGGACGATCCTGGGGTCAGCTCTCTAATCAGGAGCACGCCACCCCGTTTTCTTGTTGCATTGCAGCATGCAGGCGCTATACTCGCCACCATTGTATTGAAGGTTGTCTCCTCTGCCCTCCACGGGTGGATTCAGGCCCGGACCGGCACCGCCGTCCGGGCCTTTTTTTGCGCGCCGGCAAGCCCGATATGATGCGGTGCAAGCACCGCGCGGCCGGATCGGGTCGGGGCGGTCCAGGAAAAACAAGATGCCGAACCGCAAGAACCCACCCGCCCCCGCCTCTGCGGCGACCGAACTGAGCCCGGCCGACTACCTGAAAAAGATCCTGACGGCCCGGGTGTACGACGTGGCGGTGGAGTCGCCGCTGGAGCCGGCGCGCAACCTGAGCCGGCGCCTGCACAACAAGGTGCTGCTCAAGCGCGAGGACCAGCAGCCGGTGTTCAGCTTCAAGCTGCGCGGCGCCTACAACAAGATGGCCCACCTGTCGGCCGAGCAACTGGCCAAGGGCGTGATCTGCGCCTCGGCCGGCAACCACGCCCAGGGGGTGGCGCTGGGTGCCCACAAGCTGGGCACGCGCGCGGTCATCGTCATGCCCACCACCACCCCCCAGGTGAAGGTGGACGCGGTGCGCGCCCTGGGCGGTGAAGTCGTGCTGCACGGGGACAGCTACTCGGACGCCCATGGCCATGCGGTGACGCTGCAGAAATCGCAGGGCCTGACCTTTGTGCATCCGTTCGACGACCCCGATGTGATCGCCGGCCAGGGCACGATCGCCATGGAGATGCTGCGCCAGCTGCAGAGTCTGGGCTCGGACCGGCTGGATGCGGTGTTCGTGGCCATCGGCGGCGGCGGGCTCATCTCCGGCGTGGCCAACTACATCAAGGCGCTGCGCCCGGAGATCAAGGTGATCGGGGTGCAGACCCACGACTCGGACGCCATGCTGCGCTCGGTTCAGGCCGGGGAGCGGGTGCCGCTGGGCGATGTGGGCCTGTTCGCCGACGGCACCGCGGTCAAGCTGGTGGGCGAGGAAACCTTCCGCATCGCCCGCGGCCTGGTGGATGACTTCATCGTGGTCGACACCGACGCGGTGTGCGCGGCCATCAAGGACGTGTTTGTCGACACCCGCAGCATCGTCGAGCCCTCCGGTGCCATGGCGGTGGCGGCCATGAAGCAGTATGTGGCGACCCACAGGACGCGCGGCGAGACCTATGCGGCCATCCTGTGCGGTGCCAACATGAATTTCGACCGCCTGCGCTTCGTGGCCGAGCGCGCCGAGGTCGGTGAAGAGCGGGAAGCCCTGTTTGCGGTCACGATTCCGGAGGAGCGCGGCAGTTTCCGGCGCTTCTGCGAGCTGATCGGCAGCCTGCCCGGGCCGGCGCGCAACGTGACCGAGTTCAACTACCGCATCCACGACGGCAGCAAGGCCCATGTGTTCGTGGGCCTGACCACCTCGACCCGGGGCGAGTCCACACGGATTGCGGCCACGCTGGGCAAACACGGCTTCGACACCCTGGACCTGACGCACGACGACCTGGCCAAGGAACACATCCGCCACATGGTGGGCGGCCATTCGCCGCTGGCGCACGACGAAAGGCTGCTGCGCTTCGTGTTCCCCGAGCGGCCCGGCGCCCTGCTGAAATTCCTGAGCCTGATGCGGCCGGGCTGGAACATCAGCCTGTTCCATTACCGGAACCAGGGGGCCGACCATGGGCGCATCCTGGTGGGCCTGCAGGTGCCCCCCAAGGACCACAAGGCCTTCGACCGTTTTCTGGAGACGCTGGGCTACCCCTACGTGGAGGAAACCGGCAATCCGGTCTACCGCCTGTTTCTCCAGAGCTGAGCCCGCCCCATGGACGCCACCGCCCACACCCACTCGATCGACACCCGCCAGGCACGGAACCCGGTGGAGCTGGAGCTGCCGGCGGTGCTGCCCACGGCCCGGCCGGAACTGGACCTGCAGGTGGCCTCACTGCTGGCCAGCAGGCACTACCCCAGGCATGCGCTGGGGCGGGTGGAAGTCCTGCTGCAGCAGCTGGCCCGGATCCAGACGGCCGAGGGCGAGGCCTTCACAGGCATCCGGCTGGACCGGCCGCAGGTGGTGGTGTTTGCCGGTGACCACGGCATCGTCGACGAAAGGGTGTCGGCCTTCACGCAGGAGACCAGCCGTCAGCGTGTCGAGGAGGTGCTCACGGGCGAGGCCCCTGTCAACACCCTGGCCCGGCTGCATGGCTTCGACCTGACCGTGGTCGATGCGGGGCTGGCGCAGCGCCTGGAACGGCCTGTCGGCGCCGATGAGCGGGTGGCGCTGCTGCCGCGCAAGATCGGCCACGGCACCCGCAACATGGTGCTCAGCCCGGCCATGCCGCTGCGGCAGGCGATTTCGGCCATCCAGGCGGGCATGGACGTGGTCCGGCACCTGCCCGGCCGGGTGCTGGCGCTGGGCGACATCGGTGTGGGCAGCACGGCCTGCGCGGCACTGCTGCTCTCGCGCCTGTGTGGCGTGCCCCTGCCCGACGCCTGCGGCCGGGACCAGGAGTCAAGCGGCGGACCGGACAGCCTGCAGCGCCAGCACCGGCTGGAGAAGCTGCAGCAGGCGGCTGCGCGCCACCGCAAGGCAGTGACACCGCTGGAAGCGCTGGCGGCCATGGGCGGGTTCGAGATTGCGATGCAGGCCGGGGCCATGCTGCAGGCCGCGAGCGAGCGGCGCATCGTGCTGGTGGACGGTTTTGTCTCGGGGGCGGCGGCCCTGGTGGCACGCGGCCTGCGGCCGGCGGTGGCCGACTATCTGGTGTTCGGCCACCGGTCCACGGAGCCGGGACACCGCCTGCTGCTGATCCACATGCAGGCCCAGCCCCTGCTCGACATGGAACTGCGCGTGGGTCAGGGCGCCGGGGCGCTGATGGCCTGGCCGCTGCTGCAGGCCGCACAGGCCCTGCTGGCCAAGCCCATGATCCAGACCTGAGCGGCCCCTCAGGAACCTGGCGGCGCCTCGGCGGGCAAGGAGGTGGCCCCGTCGCCGCCTCGTACTGAGGGGGCGGGCGGCACGGAGCCGGACGATGCGCCGGGAACCGGCGGGGTGTAGACCGGCATTGGCGGGGGGGTGTACACCGGCAGCGGGGGCGGGGTGTACATGGGTGGCGGGGAGGGTGACAGGACGCCCCCGGGCGCCCGGCCGGACGCGGGTGCGTCGGGAGCCTGCGGCACCAGCAGTTCGACGGTGCTGGGGCCTGCGAGGGTGGGGCCGAGGCGGGCCAGGCCCGCGTCGACCGACTGCAGCACCAGACCGCCTTCCAGCGACGCCCCCACGGCGTAGGGCCGGGGCGGCTCGCCGTTGATGGCAATGAGGGCGGCGCCCTGCTGCCGGCGGTCGGCCACCACACCCAGCAAGGTGTAACGCAAGGAAACAGGTGCAGCAGAAACACCGTCCACCACTGCGGGTGCCGTGTCGGACTGGCCCAGCGCCCGGGCGATGGACTGCGGGTCGGCGGTCGGCAGGCTGACGGGGGAAGCAGCCACCGGCACCCAGGCGGTGCGGCCCAGCGCCTGCAGGCCCCAGTAGCCACCCGTCAGGCCGGCGGCGAGCCAGAGCACGCCGGCCATCAGCATGGGCCAGGGACGGTCGTCGTGGGTCAGCACGAAGCGGCTGTCCCCTTGCAGAACCGAATGGCCGAAGGTCGACGTCTTGCTCATGCGCGCATTATCATCCAGCCTCTCGGCGGACGTGTTCGATCTGCCCGACGGCCATTGTTTTTACGGGAGCCTGCGCCTGATGAACCGGATCGCCCTGAACTGTCCTGCCCACCGACCGGCGGGACGCCCCGGCTCGCGCTTGCGGCGCGGGTTCACCCTGATCGAACTGATGGTGGTGCTGGTGATCATCGGCATCCTGGCGGCGCTGATCGTGCCCAACGTGCTGGACCGCGCCGACGACGCCCGGGTGACGGCCGCGCGCACCGATGTCAACAACATCATGCAGGCACTCAAGCTGTACCGGCTGGACAACCAGCGCTACCCCACGGCGGAACAGGGCCTGAACGCCCTGATTGCCCGCCCGACCGCGTCACCGGTGCCGCCGAACTGGCGCCCCTACCTGGAGAAGCTGCCCACCGACCCCTGGGGCCGCTCGTACCAGTACCTCAACCCCGGGGTGCATGGTGAAGTGGATGTGCTGTCGCTGGGTGCCGACGGCCAGCCCGGCGGCGAGGGACGCAACGCGGACATCGGCAGCTGGAACTAGTGCGGTGTTGCGCTCACGGGGCTTCACGCTGCTGGAGTTGCTGGTGGTGCTGTCCATCGTGGCACTGGCCACCGCCGGCGCCACACTGGCCCTGCGCGACGCCAGCGCCACGCAGCTCGAACGCGAGGCCCTGCGACTGGCGGCCCTGCTCGATGCGGCCCGGGCCCAGTCGCGCACGACCGGCGTGCCGGTCCGCTGGCAGCCGCGGACGCAGGGCTTCGAGTTCCAGGGCCTGCGGGCCGCCGCCGAGGGTGCACCGGCCGATGGCCTGCACCGTGCCGGACGCACATGGCTGAACCCGCAGACCCGCGCGTTGATTGTCCAGCCGGCCGGGGCCAACGCCCTGCTGCTGGGCCCCGAACCCCTGATCCCGGCCCAGCGGGTGGATCTGCTGCTGGGCGAGCGACGGCTCGGACTGGCCAGCGACGGCCTCGGACCGTTCCGGGTGGTGACCGGGGACGGCCCGCCATGAAGCGGCAGCGGGGATTCACCCTGATCGAGGTGCTGGTCGCGCTGGCGGTGGTGGCGATCGCGCTGGTGTCCGGGCTGCAGGCCACCGGTGCCCTGACCCGGCAGGCCCAGCGCCAGACCGACCAGTGGCTGGCCCAGCTGTGTGCGGAGAACGAACTGACGCGGCTGCGCCTGGCCCGGCAGCTGCCGGGCATCGGCGACAGCGTGCAGAGCTGCGACCAGGCGGGACAGCGCCTGCAGGTGCGGCTGCTGGTCTCGCCCACGCCCAACCCCAATTTCCGGCGCATCGACGCGGTGGTCGAGGGCGAGGTGGATGGCCGCGCGGTGCGCCTGCTGTCGGTGACGACGGTGCAGGGGAGGTTCTGAGCATGGCCGGACGGCACCCCCGCACGTCCCGCGCCCGCGGTCTCACGTTGATCGAACTGCTGGTGGCCATTGTGGTGATGTCGATGCTGGCGCTGCTGAGCTGGCGCTCCATCGACGGCATGCTGCGCACCCAGACCCTGACCCAGGAGCGCTCCGACACGCTGCTGCGCATGCAGTCGGCGCTCGGCCAGTGGGTGGCCGACCTGGATGCGGTGATCGACACCAACGAACTGCGCCCGCTGGTGTTCGACGGCAGCCTGCTGCGGCTGACGCGCCGGGACGCCACCGAATCGACCGTCGGCAGTCCGGGCATCCGGGTGGTGGCCTGGACCCGCCTGAGCGGCCTGAGTGGAGAGGCTGCGGGACCGGCGAGCGGGCATTGGGTGCGCTGGGAATCGGCGCCGGTGCGCCAGCGCGACGAGCTGGCACGCGCCTGGCAACGCGCCGAGCAGTGGCGGGCCTCGGGCGGGCCGGTGCCATCGGCCCAGTCGGGCGACAGCCGGGTGGTGCTGGTCGGCCTCGAGGACTGGCAGCTGTTCTACCACCGGGGACAGACCTGGACCAACCCGCTGTCGGCCACCGGCAACGAAGGGGAAGTCTCCGGCGGCGTCTCGCAGGACATGCCCAACGGGGTGCGCCTGGTGCTGGCGTTGCCCGCCAGCGCCGGCCTGTCCGGGGCGCTGGTGCGGGACTGGGTACGCCCCACGCTGGAGGCCGGCCGGTGAGGCGTTGGCCGCACCCGGCCCGTGAGCGTGGCGCAGCCCTGCTGCTGGCCATGCTGACCGTCACGCTGGTGGCTTCGGTGGCGGCTGCCGCCCTGTGGCAGCAATGGCGGGCCACCGAGATCGAAATGGCCGAGCGGCAGCGCCAGCAGGCGGGCTGGGTGCTCACGGGGGCGCTGGACTGGGCCCGGCTGATCCTGCGCGAGGACGCACGGGGCAACCGCAACGAGGGCAATGCCGATCACCTGGACGAGCCCTGGGCCATGCCGCTGGAGGAAGCCAGGCTGTCGAGCTTTCTGGCGGTCGACCGCGACAACAGCGCCGACGAGGTGATGCAGGCCTTCCTGTCGGGCGAGCTGATCGACATGCAGTCACGCCTGAATTTCACCAACCTGGTGCGCCTGACCGCGGAGCAAGGCGGTACGCGGGTGGAAGTCTCGCAGCCGGACCTGGAGGCGTTCACCCGGCTCTATGAGCTGCTGGAGTTGCCCCAGGGGGAGCTGCAGGCGGCCGTGGAAGCCTTGCGGCAGACCTACAGCCAGGCGGCCAACGATCCGATGCCTTCGCCCACCCCTCTGCTGCCGCGCAAGCTGGCCCAGCTGTCCTGGTTCGGCATTTCGGCCAGCAGCATCGCGGCCCTGGAGCCCCATGTGACGGTGTTGCCTCAGCGCAGCACCCTGAACCTGAACACCGCCAACCTGCGTACACTGGCGGCCGGAGTGCCCGGCCTGGACCTCGCGCGGGCCCAGCAACTGGTCACGGCACGGGAGCGCCGGCCGTTCATCCAGCTGGAAGATGCCGCACGTATACTGAACAGCGCGGAAGTCGGGTTGGCGCAGGAGCATCATGGCACGCGCAGCCGCTTCTTCCAGGTCAGGGGACGGCTGCGACTGGAAGGCGCGGTGATCGAGGAGCGCTCGCTGGTCGTCCGCGACGACCTGAACGTGCGCGTGGTCTGGCGCGAAAGGATCTGAACCCATGCAAGCCCGACTGGCCCCTCTGCCCTGCCGACCCGCCGAAACCACCGATCCCATGCCCATTCTGTCCTGCCACGAGGCCCTGACGTGCTGATTCTTGCGCCCGCCAACCTGTCCCTGGCCGAGCCCCAGGGCCGTGACGTCGTGGTGGACTGGGTCCGCAGCAACGACGGGCTGATGGTGCTCTCGCATGGCCAGTCGGAAGCGGCCGAACTGCCGGCGGACAAGGATGTGGTGCTGGTGCTTCCCCCGCGGGCGCTGTCGTGGCATCGCGTCGAGGTGCCCAAGGTGGGCCAGGCGCGACTGCGCGCGGTGCTCGAAGGCCTGCTGGAAGACCGTCTTCTGGACGACGTGGAGACCCTGCATTTCGCGATCGAACCGGGCCGGCGTCCCGGCCAGGCCATGTGGGTGGCGGTGTGCCGCAAACCCTGGCTGGCGCGCTGGCTGCAGGCCCTGGAAGGTGCCGGCAGACCGGTCTCGCGCATGGTGCCGGCACTCTGGCCGCTGCCGTCGGCGCCGGGCAGCCCGCCGGGTGGGGACGGCCTGGATACCAGCCCGTCGCTGCACTGGGCCCACGAAGAGGGCAATGCGGTCTGGCTGACCAGCGCCAGCCCGGCCGGTGTCAGCAGCCTGCCGCTGCAGACGGCCAACGGCACCAGTGCCCAGGCCCTGCTGGGTGCATTGCTGCCCAGCACCGATTTCGACCCGTTCTCGGCCCAGGATGAAGCGCAGGAAATGCGCTGGATGGCGGACCCGGCGGTGGCCAGCATGGCCGAGGGCGTGCTCGGGCTGCGCTTCGAGCTGGTGACGCGTCACGACTGGATGCTGCAGGCCGCCGCCTCGGAATGGAACCTGGCCCAGTTTTCTTTTGCGCTGTCGGCCTCGGCCCGACACGGGCAACGCTGGCGCGGGCTGTGGCGCCGCTGGCGCACCTCACCGGCCTGGCGGCCGGCCCGCTGGGGGCTCGCGGCCCTGGTGCTGGTCCAGCTGGCGGGCCTGAACACCGCCGCCTGGCTGGAGCACCGAAGCCTGCAGTCCAAGGAGGCCCAGGTGCGCTCCATGGTGCAACAGAGCTTTCCCCATGTGACCCTGGTGCTGGACGCGCCAGCCCAGATGCGGCGCGAGGTGCAACGGCTGCAGCAGGCCAGTGGTGTGCTGGGTCCGACCGACCTGGAAGCCCAGCTGGCCGCCGTCGGGCAGGCCGGTGCCGAGGCCCGCAGCCACCCCACGCGCCTGCAGTTCGGCAACGGACAGACGCAGCTGGGTGCCTGGCAGATTGTGGACATTTCGCCCGAGCGGGTCGCGGCATCGCTGCAGTCCTCGGGCTGGCAGGCCCGCTGGGACGGGGATTCGGTCAGCGTGCGGTCTTCAGGAGCGAATCCATGACCCGAAGCGACAGCACGACTCCGGCCTGGCAGGCGGCCCGGGCCCGCCTGGATGCGATCCTGACCGGCCTTTCGCCCCGCGAGCGCCTGGCGGTCACGCTGGCCGTGTGGATGCTGGGCCTGGCCCTGCTTTGGTGGGTGGCCCTGGCGCCTGCTTGGCAGACGCTGTCCGGGGCGCCCGAGCGCCATGCCCGGCTGGATGCCCAGCTGGCGGAAATGAACCGACTGGCTGCCACAGCCGACATGCTGCGCCAGCAGACTTCGGCCCAGGCCATCGGGCGAAGCGCCGCGCTCGCCGCCATCGAAGCCTCCATGGGCACGCTCGCCGGTACGGGACAGCTGGCGGTGCAGGGAGACCGGGTCAGTGTCAGCCTGATCAACACGACACCGCAAGCCCTGGCCCAGTGGCTGGCCCAGGTTCGCCTCAATGCGCGTGTGGTTCCTCTGGAAGCCCAGCTCAGCGCCACCTCGGCGCCGCCCCTGTGGAGCGGCACGGTGCTCCTGGGCGGCGCCAGCCTGTCGGAGAACTGACATGACGGCAAGCGCAGGTTCACTGCCTTCGTTTCGTCCAAGGGGCGCGCGCCTGTGGCGC
>CALMYH010000041.1 GCA_937873395.1 uncultured Burkholderiales bacterium | reverse complement strand
GCCAGCCTGTTCGAGGACGGTCTGGTCATTGCCGCCCTCTGGCTGGCGACCCAGCATCCGGTGGTCTTCGGCATCTTGCTGGCCATCACCGTGGTGCTCATGTGGATCGTCACCTGGGTTCTGTTCAAGTTTCTGCGCGCGGCCTTCCGTCGGCTGCGCACGTTGTTCTCTTCCGCCTCCGCATAGGACCTCGCCATGTTCAACAAGATTCTCATTGCCAACCGCGGCGAAATCGCCTGCCGTGTCGCCGCCACCGCCCGCCGCCTGGGTGTGCGCACCGTGGCTGTCTACTCCGACGCGGATGCCAGCGCCAAGCATGTGGCCGCCTGCGACGAGGCGGTTCACATCGGCGGCAGTGCTCCTCGCGAGAGCTACCTGCAGTGGGAGCGCATCATTGCCGCGGCCAAGGCCACGGGTGCGCAGGCCATCCACCCGGGCTACGGCTTCCTGAGCGAGAACGAGGCGTTCGCCAACGCCTGTGCAGCCAATGGGCTCGTGTTCATCGGTCCGTCTGCCGCCAGCATCCAGGCCATGGGTCTGAAGGCCGAATCCAAGCGGCTGATGGAGCAGGCCGGTGTGCCCCTGGTGCCCGGTTACCACGGTGAAGACCAGGACCCGGCCATGCTCAAGCACGAGGCCGACCGCATCGGGTATCCGGTGTTGATCAAGGCCAGCGCGGGTGGCGGTGGCAAGGGCATGCGGGCGGTCGAGAAGGCCGAGGACTTTGCCGCGTCCCTGGCCAGCTGCCAGCGCGAGGCGCGCAACAGCTTCGGCAGCGATGCGGTGCTGATCGAGAAGTATGTGCAGCGCCCGCGCCACATCGAGATCCAGGTGTTTGGCGACACACACGGCAACTGCGTCTACCTGTTCGAGCGTGACTGCTCGGTGCAGCGGCGCCACCAGAAGGTGCTCGAAGAAGCGCCCGCGCCGGGCATGACGCCCGAACTGCGTCAGCAGATGGGCCTGGCGGCCGTGGCCGCGGCCAAGGCGGTGAACTATGTCGGTGCCGGCACGGTCGAGTTCATCGTCGAGCAGCCGGGTGGCTACGACCACCCGGAGCAGATGCGCTTCTATTTCATGGAGATGAACACACGGCTGCAGGTGGAGCATCCCGTCACCGAGGCCATCACCGGTCTGGACCTGGTGGAATGGCAGTTGCGTGTCGCCTCAGGCGAACCGCTGCCCCTGAAGCAGGACGAGCTGAGGTTCCAGGGGCACGCCATCGAGGCCCGCATCTGCGCCGAAACCCCGGACAAGCAGTTTCTCCCCGCCACCGGTCGCCTGGCGGTGTACCGCAAGCCGGCCCACGCCAGCTTCGAGCGCAGCGCTGTGCGCTTCGACGACGGTGTGCGCGAGGGCGATGCCATCAGTCCCTTCTACGACTCCATGGTCGCCAAGCTCATCGTGCACGGGGCCACGCGGGCCGAAGCGCTGGCCCGGCTGGATGCGGCGCTGGCGCAGACCCACATCGTCGGCCTGTCCACCAATGTGCAGTTCCTGCGTTACGTGGCGCGCAGCCAGGCCTTTGCCTCGGCCCGGCTGGACACCGCGCTGATTCCCCGTGAGGCCGAGGCGCTGTTCAACCAGGACAAGGTGGGCCGCACGCTGGCCGTGGCCGCTGCCGTGGCCCAGACCTTGGTGCACGAAAAGGGCGGCGAAGGCGCCGATCCGTTTTCACGCACCGACGGCTGGCGCCCCTTCGGCCTGACGACCCGGCGCTTCGATTTCGAGTACCAGGGCGAGGCGCTGACGGCGCAGCTGACCTACCTGCACGCCGGTGCGCTGCGCCTGACGGTGGGCGATGTGTCGGACACCCTGGCCTTCACCGCCTTGCCCACCGACAGCGGCACGCGCATCGACCTGCAGTTCAACGGTCAGCGCCAGACGGTGCAGACCTGGCAGTTCGGCGAGACCGTGCACCTGTTCTGCGACCTGGGCGCCACCGTCATCACCGAGCTGGATGCCCTGGCCCACGCCGGCGAAACCGCCGCCGAAGGGGGCCGCCTGACCGCTCCCATGCCCGGCAAGGTGGTGAGCTTTGCCGTCAAGGCGGGTGACGCGGTCAAGAAAGGCCAGCCGCTGGCGGTGATGGAAGCGATGAAGATGGAGCACACCATTGCCGCGCCGGCCGACGGTACGGTGGCGGAACTGCTGTTTGCGCCGGGCGACCAGGTGACCGAAGGCGCAGAACTGCTGAAGCTTGCCACCGCGTGACAGCCAGCTAAGAATGGGTGCCCCCACGCTTGGCACTGCGTGTCCGACGCTGCCCCCCGAGGGGGCGATCGTCGCCTTGGGGGCGGCCCGGCGGCTCCGGGCTGTGTAAGCTCGCGGCATGAACATCACCTTCTGCTGCACCGACACCAAGGCCGAACCCTGGCTGCAAGGCCTGCGCGCAGCGCTGCCGGATGCCCGGGTGGACGTCTGGCGGCCCGGCACGCCGCAGGCCGACCACGCGGTGGTCTGGGCACCGCCGCAACAGTTTCTGGACGAGCAGTCCGGCTTGAAGGCCTTGTTCAACATCGGCGCGGGGGTGGACGCCCTGCTCAGGCTGCGCCTGCCGCCAGGGGCCATGGTGGTCCGGCTCGATGATGCCGGCATGTCGGTTCAGATGGCCGAGTACGTCTGTCATGCGGTCATCCGCCACTTCCGCGAGTTCGACGGCTACGAGGCCGACGTGAAGGCCGGCAAGTGGTCCTACCGCAAGCCGCGCGATCGTCGGGACTTCCCGGTCGGGGTGATGGGGCTGGGGGTGCTGGGCGAACGTGTCGCCAAGGCCCTGCGGATGTTCGAGTTTCCGGTGCACGGCTGGAGTCGCAGCGCCAAGGCCATCGAAGGGGTGTCCACCCACAGCGGCGAAGCCGGCTTCGACACCTTCCTCTCGAACAGCCGCGTGCTGGTGAACCTGCTGCCGCTGACAGCCGATACCCAGGACATCCTCAACCGCAAGACCCTCAGCCGCCTGCAGCCTGGCGGCTACCTGGTCAACGTGGCGCGCGGTGCCCACCTGGTCGAGGACGACCTGCTGGCGCTGCTGGACAGCGGCCATCTGGCCGGCGCCACGCTCGATGTGTTCCGCACCGAGCCGCTGCCGGCCGGGCACCCTTTCTGGCAACATCCGAAAATCACCGTGACGCCCCACACCTCGGCGCGCACGCTGCGCGACGAGAGCATCGCCCAGATCGCGGGCAAAATCCGTGCGGTGGAAGCCGGCCAGCCCATCGCGGGTGTGGTCGATACTGCCAGGGGCTATTGAGCCGGCACAATAGCCGAATGTCTGCCAAAGAAGCCCAGGCGAGGATCAAGATCAACAAGCTGCTGGAGGCAGCGGGTTGGCGCTTCTTTGATGACGCCCAAGGCCAAGCCAATGTGGTGCTGGAGCCAAACGTCAAGCTCACACAGTTGCAGGTTGACGCGCTGGGCAACGACTTTGAGATCGCCGGTAACGGCTTTGTGGACTTCCTCTTGTTGGATGCCAACGGGTTTCCGCTCGTCGTTCTGGAGGCTAAAGCAGAGGGCAAGAATCCCCTGATCGGCAAGGAACAGGCGCGCAAGTACGCGAAGTCGCAGAACTGCCGCTTTGTCATCCTGAGCAACGGCAATCTTCACTACCTGTGGGACCTTCAACAAGGCAATCCTCAGGTCATTACGGCCTTTCCTGCGCCCGATGCAATCAAGGGCTACCAGAAGTTCCAGCCTGACCCGCAGCGACTCGTCAGCGAAGACGTTGCGCTGGACTACATCGCGCGGACACAGATGCCGCAGTACGACGCAGAGGCGGGCTGGAAGGACGAGTCCCTGCGTCCAGCGTTTGTTGAGAAACACCGTTTGCGCTTCATGCGCTCCTATCAACAGCGCGCGGCCCAAGCAATACAGCGTGCAGTCAAGGGGGGCTCCACGCGCTTCCTCCTTGAAATGGCCACTGGTACAGGGAAGACGCTCACTTCTGCGGCGGTCATCAAGCTCTTTCTCCGAACGGGCAATGCCCGTCGCGTGCTGTTTCTGGTTGATCGGCTGGAACTGGAAGATCAGGCCAACAAGGCATTCGTTTTCCTGCTGAAGAACGACTTCAAGTCCACCATCTACAAGGAAAACCGCGACGATTGGCGCAAGGCCGAAATCGTGGTGACGACGGTGCAGACGCTGCTGTTCAACAGCAAGTACAAGCAGTTCTCGCCCACCGACTTTGACCTGGTGATTTCCGATGAGGCGCACCGATCTATCGGCGGCAACGCGCGGGCGGTGTTCGAGTACTTTGTGGGTTACAAGCTGGGGTTGACGGCCACGCCCAAGGACTATCTCAAGCAGTTCGATGCGAGCAAGCCCGCCACCAGTGACCCTCGTGAGGCCGAGCGCAGGCTTCTGTTAGACACCTACCGCACGTTCGGGTGTGAGTCTGGCGACCCCACATTTCGGTATTCGCTGCTTGACGGTGTTCGAGAGGGTTTCCTCATCAACCCGCGGGTGGTCGATGCTCGCACGGAGGTCACCACCAAGCTATTGTCAGAACAAGGGTATGCCGCGGTGGTCGTCAGCGACAGCCCCCAGGGCGAGCAGTCTGCAGAACAGCGCTTCAAGCAAAAGGACTTCGAGAAGAAGTTCTTTTCCGACCCCACCAATCGCCTGTTCTGCAAGACGCTGCTGGAACATGGCTTGCGCGATCCCATCAGTGCCGAATTTGGCAAGACCATCGTATTCGCCGTCAGTCAGGCACACGCCACCAAACTCACCCAAATCCTCAACGAGCTTGCCGATGCAATGTTTCCGGGCCGCTATCAGTCCGACTTTGCTGTTCAGGTCACGTCCAGCATTCCGGATGCGCAGCAGTTCACCATCAACTTCACCAACAACAACCTGCTCGGCTCGGCCAACGGTCTGCCCACCTACAAAACCAGCAAGGCCCGCGTCTGCGTCACCGTGGGCATGATGACCACGGGTTACGACTGTCCCGATCTGCTCAACCTCGCGCTGATGCGCCCCGTCTTTTCGCCGTCGGAGTTTGTCCAGATCAAGGGTCGTGGCACCCGCAAGCACGACTTCCGCGAACAGTTGCAGGACGAGGCGCTTAAAGGGCAAGTCGAGCATCCCCACAAGACCGCCTACAAGCTCTTCGATTTCTTCGCCACCTGCGAATACTTCGAAGAGAAATACAACTACGACGAAGTCCTGCAGCTCCCCCGAGTGACGGCACGCCCCAAAGGCGGAGAGGGTGGCGACACCGGTGGCGGTGGAGGAGGTGGAGGCGGACCTGATGAATCTGCCCACTACCACCACACGGCGCCCGACGCCATCGCGGCCCAGGAAGAAACCCAGATCGGCTTCCAGGGCATGAAGGTGGACCGCATGTTCTTCGAGAAATTCGAGGACACCGTCAAGGCCGACCCGGTGGTGGTCCAGCGCGTGGGCGACGGGCAGTGGGATCAGGCCATCGACTACATCGCGACCGAGCTGTTCGACAAACCCAACGAGTACTTCAACCTCGACAA
>CALMYH010000040.1 GCA_937873395.1 uncultured Burkholderiales bacterium | reverse complement strand
TCATCATCGACGAGGCGCAGAACCTGACGCCCAAGCAGATGAAGACGCTGATCACCCGCGCCGGCCCGGGTACCAAGATCATCTGCATGGGCAACCTGGCCCAGATTGACACACCCTACCTCACCGAGGGCTCATCGGGCCTGACCTATGCGGTGGACCGTTTCAAGGGCTGGCCCCATGGCGGCCACATCACCCTGGCGCGCGGGGAACGCTCACGCCTGGCCGATTTCGCGAGCGAAGTTCTGTAGTCACCCGCTTTGCCCCGACACGGCGGCGACCTCAGAAGTCGCCGTGGTCGGTGGCCAGGGTCTCGAAGCGGGTGAGCATGTTCAGGAAAGCCAGCTTGACGATCCCGGTGGGGCCGTTGCGCTGCTTGCCGATGATGATCTCAGCCACGCCCGGTTCCTTGCAGGCGTCCTTGGTGTAGTACTCGTCGCGGTAGATGAACATGATGATGTCGGCATCCTGTTCGATGGCGCCCGATTCGCGCAGGTCGCTCATCATCGGTCGCTTGTCGGTCCGCTGTTCCACCGAACGGTTGAGCTGCGACAAGGCAATGACGGGGCACTGCAGTTCCTTGGCCAGCATCTTCAGGCCGCGCGAGATTTCCCCGAGCTCCGAGGCCCGGTTCTCGTCGCCCGACCCGCTGCCGCTCATGAGCTGCAGGTAGTCCACCACGATCAGGCCCAGCTTGCCGCACTGACGGGACAGGCGACGGGCGTTGGCCCGCAGCGCGCCCGGCGTAAGACCTGGCGTCTCGTCGATGTGCAGCGAGACATGGCGCAGTTTTTCGATCGCCTCGGTCAGACGCGGCCACTCGTCGTCGGTCAGCTTGCCGGTTCGCAGGTGGCTCTGGTTGATGCGCCCGATGGAGCCCACAATACGCACGGCCAGCTGGGACGCCCCCATTTCCATCGAGAACACCGCCACCGGCAGACCCTCGTTCAGGGCCACGTGCTCGGCGATATTGATGGCAAACGCCGTCTTGCCCATGGACGGGCGCGCCGCCAGAACCACCAGATCGCCGGCCTGGAGGCCGGAGGTCATGCGGTCCAGGTCGCGGAAACCCGTGGGCACGCCCGTGATGTCGTTGGGGTTGTCTGCCATCTCGCTGACCCGGTCCAGCAGATCGACCACCAACCGGTCCATGGACTGAAAACCCTCCTTCATCCGGGAGCCTTCCTCACCGATGTGGAAGATCTTCTGCTCGGCTTCGTCCAGGATCTTGTCGACCGGCCGGCCCTGGGTGTTGAAGGCGGCCGTTGCGATTTCGTCGCTGGCCGCCACCAGCTTGCGCAGGATGGCCCGCTCGCGCACGATCTCGGCATAGCGCCGGATGTTGGCTGCGCTGGGCACATACTGGGCCAGGCTGTTGAGATAGGCCAGTCCACCGGCTTCTTCGGCCTTGCCCAGGCTTTGCAGATGCTCGAACACCGTGACCACGTCGGCGGGCTTGCTGGCATTGATCAAGGCCGCAATCGCCGAATAGGCCAGCCGGTGTTCGTAGCGATAGAAGTCGGAATCGGTGACCAGGTCGGCCACCCGGTCCCAGGCGCTGTTGTCCAGCAGCAGCCCCCCCAGCACGCTCGACTCTGCCTCGATCGAGTGCGGGGGCACCCGCAACTGGGCGATCTGGCGGTCAACCGACAGGCCGGCGTCCTCCAGACCTGCATCGAAGGCCGAGAAGGGAGTGGAAAAGGCAGAAGACATGGGGTGAAGCGGATTCAAAGTCCGATGTTAAGCGGAACCCGGCTGAAAGCCTGTGGAAAAACCTGGGGACAAGCGCTGGAGAGGCGGTGAATTGGAGCGGACAGAATGGGTGGCCGACCGGCGGTCGCAGCCATGAAAAAAGCCGCCGGCTTCCCATGGAAGCGGCGGCTCCGGACCGTCAGCCAGTCCCCGGTCGGGGACGCGAGCGACACGAATCAGGCGGTCTCGCCCAGCACCGAAACCGGCACTTCGACAGTGACGTCGGTGTGCAGGTTGATGTTGACCGAATAGTCGCCGACCATCTTGAGCGGGCCGTTGGGCATGCGCACCTGGGCCTTGGCCACGGCGTGCCCCATCTTCACCAGTTCTTCGGCCACGTCGTGGTTGGTCACCGATCCGAACAGACGGCCATCGACGCCGGCTTTCTGGGACAGCTTCACCGTCACGCTGGCGAGCTTCTCGCCCAGTGCCTGGGCTTCAGCCAGCTTGGCGGCAGCAGCCTTTTCAAGCTCGGCGCGACGGGCTTCGAACTCGGCGATGGCCGACTGGGTAGCGCGCCTGGCGCGGCCGGTGGGGATCAGGAAGTTGCGGGCGTAGCCGTCCTTGACCTTGACCACGTCGCCCAGGGCGCCGAGGTTCACAACTTTGTCGAGCAGGATGATTTGCATGTCAGGCTCTCCTTCAGACGCGATGCTGGTCGCTGTACGGCAGCATGGCCAGGAAACGGGCGCGCTTGATGGCGGTGGTCACCTGGCGCTGGTAGATGGCGCGGGTGCCGGTCAGGCGGGCGGGAATGATCTTGCCGTTCTCGGCAACGAAGTCGCGCAGGACGTCAATGTCCTTGTAGTCCACCTCTTCGACACCGGCAACGGTGAAGCGGCAGAAACGCTTGCGCTTGAAGAGCAGCGACTGGGTGTTGCGCTTGGGGCGCTTGTCTTTGTTGAAACGCTTGGGTGCAGCCATGATGGGCCTCTCCTATGTCTTGCTGAAATGCTGGATGTGGAACACCACGCCTTTGCCGTTGCGGGAATTGGCCAGAAACCCCTGGAAGCAGCAGTCCGAAACAAGTCCCTGTCGGGACAGGGTTTCGGCCGTCACACCGAAGGCCACGGCCTTCAACTGCAGCTTCACCACTCGGGTGGTGTCCAGCTCGGTGATCTGCGACTCGTGCTCCAGCACGAGATTGAGGGCCGGGATGCCGGCCGGCGTGAAACGCAGGCTCTGCACCTGCACCACGACCGCCGACAGCTCTAACTGGTTCACCTGCTGGGCTGGCTCACGCGCAAAGCTCAGGCGGCGGTCTGCTCCTGCGGCTGTTGCTGGGACTTGCGGGCCTCTTCACGCTCGACCGACTTCATCATCGAGGAAGGACCGGTCTCGGCCTTCTTCTTCTGGATGCTCAGGTGGCGCAGCACGGCATCGTTGAACTTGAAGGCATGCTCAAGCTCGCCCATCACGGCCTGATCGGCCTCGATGTTGACGCACAGGTAGTGGGCTTTGGACAGCTTGTTGATCTGGTAGGCCAGCTGACGGCGGCCCCAGTCTTCAACGCGGTGGATCTTGCCGCCGCCGGCAGTGATCATGCCCTTGTAACGCTCCAGCATGGCCGGAACCTGTTCGCTCTGGTCCGGGTGGATCAGCAGGACGATTTCGTAGTGACGCATGGACTCTCCTTGTGGATGGACCGCGGTTTTCCGGACCGATGGTCTGGTGTGCCGCGAAAGAGCCGCCCCCGGCGTCAACTCGGGGTACGGCAAGGTAAGCCCAACATTATAACAAGCCGCCAGTGAAGACTCAAGTGATCGTGCACTCGCCGCCTCCGGACAGCCCCGCTGGCATACTCGCTGCTCCCGCTTTCGGCCTGCCCATTTCGGCCTTGTCATGCAATCCAGCGATCCCGATTTCCCCCTCGCCCACCCCAGGAACAAGAAAGACCTGTTCTGGAGTTTCACCTGGCTCGCGCTGCAGGGATTCGGCGGTGTGATTGCTGTCGTCCAGCGCGAACTGGTCGAGCGCAAGCGCTGGCTCAGCCGCGAGCAATTCATCGAGGACTGGGCTGTGGCCCAGGTGCTGCCAGGGCCCAATGTCGTCAACCTGTCCATGATGATCGGTGGGCGCCACTTCGGATTGCCCGGCGCCCTCGCCGCACTGGCTGGCATGCTGCTGTTCCCGCTTCTGGTGGTGCTGATCATGGCGACGCTGTTTGTCCAGGTGGCCGACAGCGCGGTGGCAACAGGCGCCCTTCGCGGCATGGGGGCGGTGGCGGCCGGCCTGATCACCGCCACCGGCTTCCGCCTGATCGCTGCCCTGGAGCGCAATCCGCTGGGCATGTCCGCCTGCCTGTTGTTCGCCGCAGGCACCTTTCTGGCCATCGCCCTGATGCGCTGGCCACTGGTGTGGGTGTTGCTCGGCCTGGGTCCGGTGGCCTGCCTGCGTGCCGGTCAGCTCATCGCAGAGGCTGAACGTCCGGCGCCATCCGGGGATTCGCGATGAACGCCACCGCCTGGATCGACCTGTTCGCCCATTTCGCCCTGCTTTCGCTGCTGGCCATCGGCGGCGCCATCACCACCGCGCCTGACATGCACCGTTACCTGGTGCACCAGAACGGCTGGATCACCGACGTCCAGTTCACCTCCTCGATTGCCCTGTCACAGGCCGCGCCTGGACCGAACGTGTTGTTCGTCGCGCTACTCGGCTGGCATGTGGGCCTCAACGCGGGAGGCGGTGCCAACGGTGGATGGCTGGCCTGGGCCCTGGCTTTGCTCGGGGTGCTGGTAACCATGGTGGCCATCCTTCTGCCCTCGTCGGTTCTGAGCTATGCCGCCAGCCGCTGGGCCCATCGGCACCGCGAGCGCCTGAGCGTGCGCGCATTCAAGGCCGGCATGGCACCGATCGTGATCGCTTTGCTGATGGCCACCGGATGGCTGCTCATCTCTGCCCACAACGATGCCGCGCGCGACTGGCCCCTGTGGCTGCTGATGGCAACCTCCACCGCCCTGGTCTGGCGAACCAGAATCCACCTGCTGGTGCTGATCGCCTCCGGCGCCCTGCTCGGCGCCCTGGGTCTGGTCTGAAGCCGCGGCTTGCAGCGCGGCGCCTCAACGTTCAGCCGGGTCCAGGATGCGGGGCAGGATGGCGGCTGAGGTGCCCACCAGCCGAACGTGGGCCAGGGAGTCCAGCTCCGTGGCGGCCGGATTCACCACCACCACCCGGGCGCCAGCCCGTCGGGCCCTGTGTACCAGACCAGCCGCCGGGTACACCGCACCGGCCGTCCCCACCACCAGCATCAGCTCACAGTTGTCGGCGGCCCGCTCGGCGGCTGCCAGGACTTCCCAAGGCAGTGACTCCCCGAACCAGACCACATCGGGCCGTCGCAGGTTGCCGCAGACGGAGCAGCTCGGCGGCCGGCCCGGCTGTGGCGGCAGCTGGTGGCAGCAGGTGCGCGGTTCGTCCAGCCAGCGTTCGGCCTGGATGTCCCCGTGCAGGGCCAGGGTCCCTGCCTGTCCTGCCTGCTGGTGAAGGCCATCGACGTTTTGCGTGACCAGTGTCAGTTGGCCCGGGTGCATCATGGCATGGCGCGCCAGAGCGACATGACCGGCATTGGGCCGCACGGATAGCAGCGCCTGGCGCCGCTGCAGATACCAGTCCCAGACCCGCTGGGGGTGGGCCCGAAAGGCGGCTTCGGTCGCCAGCTCCTCGGGTGAATAGCGGGCCCAAAAGCCGGTCAGCGCGTCACGAAAGGTCGGCACACCCGATTCGGCACTGACGCCCGCGCCGGTGAGCACCACGACCCGCCCGGCCTCTTCAAGCCAGGCCCGCACCCGCGCTTCGGCGGCCTGATCGGTCACGGCTCAGCTGCGTTGGCGCAGCGCCTCGTACAGGCAGACACCGCTGGCCACCGACACGTTCAGACTCTCCACCGCTCCGCGCATGGGAATGGAGACCAGCTCGTCGCAGGTCTTGCGGGTGAGCTGGCGCATGCCCTGCCCTTCGGCACCCAGCACCAGGGCCACCGGTCCCTTGAGGTCGACCTGATACAGCGTCTTGGGTGCGTCGTCACTGGTGCCGATGACCCAGATGCTGCGCTCCTTGAGTTCGCCCAGCGTGCGCGCCAGATTGGTCACCATGAAGTACGGCATCGTCTCGGCCGCGCCACTCGCCACCTTGGCCACCGTGGCGTTGATGCCCGCGGCGTGATCCTTCGGGGCAATGACCGCATGGGCCCCTGCCCCGTCGGCCACGCGCAGGCAGGCCCCCAGGTTGTGCGGATCGGTCACCCCATCGAGCACCAGCAGCAAGGGGACCTGGGCACTGGCCTCCAGCTGTTCCAGCAGATCGTCGAGCGAGCGCGCCTGGGCCACCGGCTGCACCCGGGCGGCTACGCCCTGATGCCCGTGGCTGCCGGCCAGCTTGGCGATACGCAGGCTGTCGGCCTCGATCAGACGGGTGCCCGCCTCGCGCGCCCGCTCCAGAAACTGGCGCATGCGCTGGTCGCGCCGGGAGGCGTCGAAGTAGATTTCGATGATGGAATCGGGCGCGGTCTTGAGCCGGACACCGACAGCGTGGAAACCGAACAGGACTTTGGGGGAGGACATCGGCCGATTATCAGGGCGCGCTGGCCAGGCGGCCGGCTTCGATGGTCACGCGCCGCTGGCATTGGGACGCGATGTCCCGGTCATGGGTCACCAGCACCAGCGTCGTGCCTTGTTCGGCATTGAGCTCGAACATCAGCTCCATGATCCGCCCGCCGGTGGCGAAGTCCAGGCTGCCCGTGGGTTCGTCGGCCAGCAGCACGGCCGGTTTGACCACAAAGGCACGGGCCAGTGCCACCCGCTGCTGCTCTCCACCGGACAGCACCTTGGGGTAATGCCCCAGCCGCTCGCCCAGGCCCACCCGCTCCAGCATGTGGACCGCGGCCGCTCTGGCATCGCGCCGGCCGGCCAGTTCCAGCGGCAGCATCACGTTCTCCAACGCCGTCAGGTTGCCCAGCAACTGGAAGCTCTGGAACACAAAACCCACCTTGTCGGCCCGCAGCGCCGCGCGCTGGTCTTCGTCCAGGGCAAACAGATTGACGCCGTCGATGTGAACTGTTCCGCTGCTTGGGGTATCCAAGCCGGCAATGATGGACAGCAGCGTGCTCTTGCCCGAGCCGGAAGCCCCGACAATGGCGGCGGTTTCCCCCCGGTTCAGGCGGAAATCGATATCGCGCAGAATCTCCAGGGTGCCGGTGGAGTCCGTCACCGACTTGAACACGTGCTCCACCGAAATCATCACATCCGACATGGGAAGGCCTTGAGTTGAAACGACGACACTTTAACGCGCTGGCACTGACGATCGTGCCGACCGGTCTTTCGTTCCACGTCGCAGCCCAGACCGTGCCAACCAAGGCGGCGGCAGGCAGCCCACCCAATGAACCCGTGGTTCTGATCGTGGGCGACTCCCTGAGCGCCGAATACGGCCTGCAACGCGGCCGTGGCTGGGTGGCGCTGCTGCAAGACAGGCTGGCCGGCGAACGCCAGTCGGTTCGGGTGGTCAATGCCAGCATCAGCGGCGACACGACCGCCGGCGGACGATCGCGCCTGCCGGCCCTCTTGCGACAGCACCGACCCGCCGTGGTGGTCATCGAGCTCGGTGGCAACGACGCCTTGCGCGGCCTGCCGCTGGGCATGACGCGCGACAACCTGAGCACCATGGCCCGCCTGTCCCGAGAGGCTGGTGCCCAGGTGCTGATCGTGGGCATGGAAATGCCGCCCAACTACGGCGCCCGCTACGCCCAGGAGTTCCGCGAGGTGTTCAGCGCGGTGGCCAAGGCCGAACAGGCCGCGCTGGTGCCCTTTTTTCTGGCCGGGGTGGCCGACGGCCCCGATCCGCTCAAGCTGTTCCAGCCGGACCGCATCCACCCCAACGAGGAGGCCCAGCCCATCATGCTGGCCAACGTCTGGCCGGCGCTGCGCCCGCTGCTCCCCCGCTGATCAACCCCCTGGCGGTGATAATCACCGCCATGCCAGTCCAGACCCTCAGCGCCACCGACGCCTTGCGCCGGCTCGACGATTTCGACACCGTCATCGACGCCCGCTCGGAAGACGAGCACGCGCTGGACCATGTACCGGGCGCCGTCAACTGGCCCACCCTGAACAACGCCGAACGCGTGACCATCGGCACCCTGTACAAGCAGGTCAACGCCTTCGAAGCGAAGAAGCGCGGCGCCGCCATCGCCGCCCGCAACATCGCCGGCCACATCGAACAGCACGCACTCGACAAGCCGCGCGACTGGAAACCCCTGGTCTACTGCTGGCGCGGCGGCAACCGCAGCGGCGCCCTGGCCACCATCCTGGGCGCCATCGGTTTTCAGGTCTCCCTGATCGAAGGGGGCTACAAGGCCTGGCGACATGCGCTGGTGGCCGACCTGCCCGCGCAGGTGGCGCGGCTGCACTTTCGCGTCATCTGCGGCCCCACCGGCAGCGGCAAGACACGCCTGCTGCAACACCTGGAACAGCAAGGCGCCCAGGTGCTGGACCTGGAAGCCCTGGCCTGCCACCGCAGCTCGGTGCTGGGCCACATCCCGGGTGTTGCGCAGCCCAGCCAGAAGCGCTTCGATTCGATGGTCTGGGAGCAGCTGCGCCACCTTGAAGCAGGCAGGCCGGTGTTTGTGGAAAGCGAGAGCAAGAAGGTGGGCAACCTGCGGGTGCCCGACGCCCTGATCGACGCCATGCGGGCCAGCCCCTGCATCGATCTGCAGCTGCCCGACGAAGAACGCGTGGCCCTGCTGCTGGAAGACTACGACTTCTTTGTCAAGGATCCGGACTTCTTCTGCCGCCGGCTGGAAGCTCTGACCGAGCTGCGCGGCAAGGCGGTGGTGTCGGAGTGGATACGCCAGGTCCGCGACGGACGGACGGCAGACGTGGTGCTGGACCTGCTGCGCCAGCACTACGACCCGACCTATGCGGCGTCCATCGAAAGAAACTTTCGCCAGTTCGGACAGGCACGTCCTTGTCCCGTACCCGACCGCTCGGCCGAGGCCTTCAACAAGGCAGCCGAAGACTTGCTGATCATCCCCACCGCATCCGGCGGCGGCGCCTGAAGCGCCCGCTCCTGACTCAGCGCCGTCGCTCAGCCAACAGGGTCTGCGTCCGGTCGGTCGTTCGGGTTCTCGGCTGTCGGCGCATCTTCTGAGTCGACCTGTGAGGGTTCGCCGTCTGCGCCCTGACGCCGCGCACTCTTGGCACGCAGCTTCTCTTCCTTTTTCTGCTTCTTGGCCAACTCGCGCTGGCGCTTTTCGTATCCGTAGTTGGGTGTGGCCAAAGTGGGTGCTCTCCGTGGAATGAACTGGGCTCAGGATACCAGTTTCGCCAGTGCCTGCGCCAGATCCGCCTTCAGATCCTCCACCGACTCCAGGCCGACGGCAAAGCGAACCAGACCGCCGGCATACGGCCAGGCCGTGAGAGAACGGATGGACGGCACTTGGTAGGGCGCACACAGGCTGATGGGACCGGCCCAGCTCCATCCGAGCTGGAACAGGTTCAGGTGGTTGCAGAAGGCGTCGACCCGACCCGAGTCAAACCGGGGATCGAACACGACGCTGAACAGGCAGGCCGCCGCCCGGGCGTCGCGTTGCCAGAAGTCGTGCCCCGGCGACCCGTCCAGCGCCGGATGCAAAACCTGCACCACCCCAGGCTGGGATTGCATCCATTGCGCCAGCTCGCGTGTGGCCTTGTCTTGTGCGTCATAACGCAAGCCCACCGTAGGCAGGCCGCGCAGCACCAGCTCGGCATCGTTGGCTCCGACACCCAGACCAAGGCGCATGTGGCACAACAGGATTTGCCGATGCAGCGCCTCAACGCGCGTGACCACGGAGCCCATGAGCACGTCGGCGCCGCCGCTGGGGTACTTGGTCAGGGCCTGCATCGAGACGTCGACGCCGAGCTCGAAGGCATTGAAGGCCAGTCCGGCGCCCCAGGTGTTGTCCAGCGCGGTGAGGGTCGGACGCTCGCCCGGGTGGCGGATGTTGTGCTCGCGGACCACCCCGGTCAGGGCAGGCAGGTCCGGAAACTCCAGTGTGATCGAGCCCGGCGCCTCCAGCCAGACCAGCCGCGTGGCCGGTGTCAGCCGGCTGGCCAGGTCGGCCGGGTCCATGGGGTCGTAGTAAGCCACCTGCACACCCCACTGGCGCATCTCGGCCTCGGCAAAGGCTTTGCCGGGACCGTAGGCGTTGTCGGGCAGCAGCATCTGCTCTCCCTGGCGCAGGAAAGCCATGTCCACCAGGCTGATGGCCGACAGGCCACTGGGAGCCAGCACGCAGTACAGGCCGCCTTCCAGCGTCGCGATGCGCTCCTCCAGCGTGAAGGTGGTCGGCGTGCCGTGCAGCCCGTAGGTGTAGCCGCTCTTGTCCTTCCAGTCCCGGCTTCGCAGCGCCTGCACATCGGGAAAGATCACCGTGGACGCCTTGTGCACCCCGGGTGCCACCGCTACGAAGCCTTCCGGCGGACGGTACGGATGGTGGATGAGGCGGGTGGACACGTCGGTCATGGGTTCAGTGGGAACAGAACGAGCCATCAACGCCGGACATCAAGCGGCGACGGAGCGCGGGGGCCACGTTCCGGCACCGGGCCGCCCCAAACCGGAACACACCCCCTCGGGGGGCATCGACCCCGCGCAGCGGTGGAGCGTAGGGGCCACACACCTTCAGAGCTTCCACTTCTCCAGCAACTGCGCAGGACGCATGCTGTCGTAGCTCTCGAAGGGCTGGTGGATCCAGGGATTGGTCGGCAGGAACTCGACGGAATAGTCGGGCGTGAAGGTGGACAAGGCCTTGGTCCAGATCACCGCACTGCGCAGCTCGGTGATCGGGGCGTAGTTGTTGCGCAGCTGGTTGATCACCGCATGCAGGGTGTGGCCCGAATCCGCCAGGTCGTCCACCAGCAGCACCCGGCCGGCTATCTCGCCCTTGGGGGTGGTGATGTATCGGGCGATGTCGAGCTTCCCCTGCACCGTTCCGGCATCAGCGCGGTAGGAACTGGTGGACATGATGGCCAGCGGCACATCGAAGATCCGCGAGAGGATGTCCCCCGGCCGCATGCCGCCGCGTGCCAGGCACAGAATGGTGTCAAACGTCCAGCCCGATTGGTAGACCTTGAGGGCCAGCTTCTCGATCAGGTTGTGATACTCGTCGTAGGACACGTACAGGTGCTTGCCATCTTCCGTCAGCATGGGGTCTCCGGGTAGGGGTCGGTCGGGCGATTCTGCATGAAAGCCGGGGTTTCGGCCATCAGTTGAAAGGGTGCTGCAACAGGATGGTGTGGTCCCGGTCGGGGCTGGTGGAGATGACGTGGATGGGCACTCCTGTGGTCTCCTCGATGCGCCTGAGATAGCGCTGGGCGTTCGCAGGAAGGTCTTCATGACGGGTCACGCCCGCCGAGGTCTCGCTCCAGCCAGGCAGGGTTTCGTAAATGGGCTGACAGCGTTCGATCTCGTCGGCTCCCATGGGCAGTATGTCGACCCGCTCGCCGTCCAGCTCGTAACCGACACACAGCTGCAACTCCTTCAGTCCGTCGAGCACATCGAGCTTGGTGATGCACAGACCGGTCAGGCCGTTGACCTGGGCCGAGCGCTTGAGCAGCGCGGCATCGAACCAGCCGCAGCGGCGGGCCCGTCCGGTGGTGACGCCTTTTTCGGCACCCACGGTGGCCATGTGCCAGCCGGGGGTGCCTTCGGTTTCCCAGTCGAGTTCGGTGGGGAACGGACCGCCACCCACCCGCGTGCAGTAGGCTTTGGTGATGCCGAGCACGTAGTGCAGCAAACCTGGCCCTACGCCGGCACCGGCCGCCGCGTTACCGGCCACGCAGTTGCTCGAGGTGACGAAGGGATAGGTGCCGTGATCGATGTCCAGCAGCGTGCCCTGGGCACCTTCGAACAGCAGGTTGGCACCCGCTCGGTGGGCATCGTTGAGCTCGCGCGAAACGTCCGCGATCATGGGACGCAACTGCTGGGCATGCTCCATGGCCTGGGTGCGGACCGCTTCGTACTGCACCTGGCCATTGACCACGAAGGCCGAAAGCGGCTGGTCCTTGAGCCACGGGACGATGGACCAGTCCACCTGGCGCGCATCGAGCGCCGCCAGCTGGGTGTTGTAGTAGGCCAGCAGCTCGCGCAGCTTGTTGGCAAAGCGCTCGGGGTACTTGAGATCCTGCACACGCAGGGCCCGCCGAGCCACCTTGTCTTCGTAGGCCGGCCCGATGCCGCGCCCGGTGGTGCCGATCTTGGCGGTGCCGGCCTTTTCCTTGGCCGCTTCGCGAGCCACGTCCAGCGCCGCGTGGAAGGGCAGGATCAGCGGGCAGCCTTCGCTCACCCGAAGGCGGGAGCGGACCTCCACCTGGGCTGCTTCGAGGCCGGCGATTTCCTCCAGCAACTTGCCCACGGCCAGCACCACACCGTTGCCCACGTAGCATTTGACGCCAGGCCGCATGATGCCGCTGGGAATGAGATGAAGCGCCGTCTTGACCCCGTTGATCACCAGGGTGTGACCGGCGTTGTGGCCACCCTGGAAACGGACCACCCCCTGGGCCGACTCGGTCAGCCAGTCGACCAGCTTGCCCTTGCCCTCGTCACCCCACTGGGTACCCACCACCACCACGTTGCGCCCGGGAATGGCGGCGCTCTTGCTGTTTGTCATTGCTGGTTTCCGTTCAAAGGTTGCGTACCGTCCAGGCGCCCGCCTGGGCCGTGTCAGGGACCAGTTCGCGATCGCAATGGAACTCATCGACTTCGTGTTCGTGCCCCGGGAGCGAACAGACCACGGTTTGCCCCTGCGCACGCAGGCGGGCCACGGCTTCGCGAAGCGAAGCGTCCATGCCCCAGGGCGCGCGGATGGCCGCCACCAGGGGGCGGGGCGGGACCATGGCCACCAGCTCCTTGACGTCCAGGCTGAAGCCGACCGCAGGACGCTTGCGGCCGAAGACCGCGCCAACTTCGTCATAACGCCCGCCTCTGGCCAGTTCGGCCGCCTGCGACGAGCGTCCGGCGGCCGCGCCGAACAGGGCAAAGCGCATGCCGGTGTAGTAGGCGTAGCCACGCAGGTCGGACAGGTCGACCGATACCCGCATGCCCTGCACCTGCGCGGCCAACCAGGCCATGCTGTCCAGGGCTTCCTGCATGGCCACGGACGGCTGCAGCAGCCGGCGCGCCTGCTCGAGCACCGAAAGGTCACCGTGCAGGGTCGGCAGGGCCATCAGATCGGCTCGCACGCGCCCGGGGAGCTCACGCGAGAGCTGCTCCAACCCGGCCACATCCTTGCCGGTGAGCGCGGCATGGATACGCTGGACGTGCGCGCCGTCCAGTTCCACACCACACAGCACGGCATCGATCACCCGCACGTCGGCCAGATCCAGCAGCAGCTCATCGATCCCGGCCGTTCGCAGGCAGGCCTGGGCCAGCTCGATCACCTCAAGGTCCGCCTCCAGTCCGCCATGCCCGTAGATTTCCGCGCCGAACTGCAAGGGTTCCCGGCTGGCCAGAGGCCGGTCGATGCGAGTGTGCACCACGGGACCGCAGTAGCTGAGTCGTGTGACACCCTGGCGATTGAGCAGGTGGGCGTCGATGCGCGCCACCTGGGGCGTGCTGTCGGCACGAAGGCCCAGCGTGCGGCCCGACAGCTGGTCAACGAGCTTGAAGGTCTGGAGGTCCAATGCTTCCCCGGTGCCGGTGAGCAGCGACTCCAGGTGCTCCAGCAAGGGCGGCATGACCAGCTCGTAGCCGTAGCCACGGGCGGTGTCGATCAGGCCACGCCTGAGCTCTTCGATGTGGCGAGCCTCGGACGGCAGGACATCGGCAATGTGATCCGGGAGGACCCAGGCGGACATGGGCATGGGGAAGGCAGTTAAAAACAGGATTCTACCGGTCCGGCCAGACCTCACCGTCGCCGGCCGGGCCGCGCACCGGTGCGCCAGACCTGCATTCAGCTGGTGGCGGACCAGATCAGCAGGCCCAGCCCCACCGAAACCAGACCGAAGAACCTGAGCTGCCCGTCGCGCAGACGAAGCATGTCGGAAAACATGCGGCGCCATGCGGCCGGTAGCAGGAGGGGCAGCAGCCCCTCGAACACCAGCATCAGGCCCAGTGCGGGCCAGAAGACGTCAGGCAGCGACACCGTCGGCTCAGCGGCCCACGTTGCTGCTGCGCAAGGCGCGGAAGAAATCGGACGACGGATCGACCACCATCACGTCCGACTTGCCGGCAAAGCTGGCCTTGTAGGCTTCCAGACTGCGGTAGAACTGTGCAAATGCAGGATCACGCCCGAAAGCGGTGGCGTAGGCCGCTGCGGCGGCCGCATCGGCCTCACCCTTGATGCGCTGGGCTTCCCGGAACGAATCGGCGATGATGACTTCGCGCTCGCGGTCGGCCTCGGCCCGGATGCGCTCGCCCTCGGCGAAACCAGTCGCCCGCAGTTCGTTGGCAACGCGGCGACGCTCGGCCTCCATCCGGTCGTACACCGAACGGGTGATGGTTTCTGCGTAGTCGACCCGGGTGATCCGAACGTCGATCACGTCCATGCCCCAGGGTTTGTCGGCGCCGCGCACAGCGGCCAGGACCTCGCGCTGCACGTCCCGCATGAGTTCCTCACGACGGGTCGACAGCAACTCCTGCAGGGTGCGCTTGTTGACCTCCTGCTGGAAGGCGTTGCGGGCCACCCGGTTGAGTTGCAGCGCGCCGGCTCGCTCGTTCAGGCCAACGTTTCGGATGTAGGCCTGCGGATCACTGATACGCCAGCGCACATACCAGTCGATCACCACCCGCTGGCGCTCGGCCGTCAGGGTCGGCTCGGTGTCCGCGCTTTCCAGGGTCAGCAGACGCTTGTCGATGTAAGACACGTTCTGGAACGGGGGCGGCAGCTTGAAATTCAGCCCTGGCTCGGTGACCACTTTGCGGATCTCGCCGAGCTGGAAGACCACGCCGAACTGCCGTTGATCGACCACGAACAGCATGGAGCTGCCGATGGCCAGGGCCACGAGGAAGGTGGTGATGATGAAACCCAGTCTGTTCATTGATTTGGCTCCGTGTGCACCGTGGTGAGCGCTCAGCGGCTGTCCCGCTCACGGGAGCGGGCGGCGTTGTCCATGGCGCGCGGCGTGGTCGAGGAAGTCGCAGGGGTGGGGCTGGCCGGGACCGCCGGGCCGGTTGCTGTCGCTGGCTGGCCGGCCATCTGCATGATCTTGTCCAGCGGCAGATACAGCAGGTTGGAGCCGGACTTGGAATCCACCAGCACCTTGGTCACGTTGCTGTAGACCTCCTGCATCGCATCGATGTACATGCGTTCACGGGTCACCACCGGTGCCCGCTGGTACTCGGTGAGCACGGAACTGAACCGCTGGGAATCACCCTCGGCCTGTGCCACGATCCGCGCGCGGTAGCCTTCGGCCTCTTCGACCAGTCGTGCCGCCGTACCGCGTGCCCGCGGCACCACGTCGTTGGCGTAGGCCTCGGCTTCGTTCTTGGCCCTTTCGCGCTCCTGGCTCGCCTTGAGCACGTCGTCAAAGGCCGCCTGCACCTGCTCCGGAGGACGGACGCCCCCTTGCTGCAGATTCACCCCGGTGACCTCGATACCGACCCTGTAGCGGTCCAGAATGACCTGCATCAGGTTGCGGACCCGGGGCGCGATCTGGTCACGTTCTTCCGCCAGAACGGCGTCCATCTTCATGGCACCGACCACCTCGCGCACCGCCGTTTCCGCAGCCTTGAGAACGGCCACGTCGGGGTCACGGGTTTCGAACAGGAAGGCTCGTGCGTCGTTCAGGCGGTACTGGACGACGAACTTGATGTCGACGATGTTCTCGTCCTGGGTCAGCATGGAGGATTCGCGCAGGCCGGTGGCCGGCACGATGTTGTCCCTGCCGACGTCCACCGAACGCAGCTGGGTGACGAACACGGTCTCGTGACGCTGGATCGGGAAGGGGAAGCGCCAGTTGAAACCCGCGCCGACCGTCGAATGGTATTTCCCGAACTGGGTGATGACGGCCTGCTGACCTTCCTGCACGATGAAGAATCCGGTACCGAGCCAGATCAGTCCCGCGACACCGGCAATCAGGCCGACGCCGATGCCAGCGGTCTTCGGATTGGGCGTGAATCCCCCCATGCCACCGCCCGAGCCGCCCTGCCCGCCACGACCGCCGCCGCGGGTGTTGCCCAGCAGCCCACCCAATTTGCGATTGAAGTCGCGCCAGAGCTCGTCCAGATCGGGCGGTCCCTGATTCGGACCCTGACCCCGGGGCCGCTGGTCGCGCTGCGGGCCGCGTTCGTCCTGACGGTTGTTGTCCGGCCCGGACGGCTCGTCGCCGCCCTGACCGGAATCGTCCCCCCTGCCCCAGCGCGGATCATTGAGGTTGAACATGCCCAGCACCTTGCGCCAGCCATTGTGGCGCGGCGGGCGACCGGTTTCGCTGTTCCCGGAAGGGTAATTCACATCCATGTGTCGACTGCTCTTTTCTGGATCAAAACCATGACATTGTGCCCGCTCAGGCGTCGGCACCTTCAAAACCCGGTCCGGATGACCGAACCGGATCGGGGGTTTCACCCGAAACCTGACCGACCCGCAAGGCCAGGTGATGGCGCAGACGGTCGATTCCTTCACCGGTTCGGGCACTGACGTAGATTCGAGGCAGCGCCCGGCCGTCGAGTTCCAGCTGGTCTTCGAACTGGAGGGGCCGTCGGGACGGATCGAGCGCATCCAGCTTGTTGAACACCAGCACCTGGGGAACGCCATCGGCGCCAATGTCGTGCAGCACCGACTGGACCGCCTCGATCTGTTCGGGGTGTTCAGGATTGGAGGCGTCCACCACATGAAGCAGAAGGTCTGCATCCACCGCCTCCCTGAGCGTGGCGGAAAACGCCTCGACCAGGCCATGCGGGAGATTGCGGATGAAACCCACTGTATCGGACAGGGAAACCGAGCGACCTGCTTCGCCCAGGTAGAGCTGGCGCGTGGTGGTGTCCAGGGTCGCGAACAACTGGTCGGCTGCGTAAGCACGCGCCTTGACCAGGGCGTTGAACAGCGAGGACTTGCCGGCGTTGGTGTAGCCCACCAGCGAGATCGTGAAGGCCTCGCGACGCTCTCTTTGTCGGCGTTGGGTGGCGCGCTGGCGCTTGACCTTCTCCAACCGGTCGCGTGTGCGCTTGATGGCCTCACCGATCATGCGGCGGTCCAGTTCGATCTGGGTTTCTCCCGGGCCTCCGCGCATGCCGATGCCGCCACTTTGACGTTCCAGATGCGACCAGCGCCTCACCAGGCGGGTCGACAGGTACTGCAAGCGCGCCAGCTCAACCTGCAGCTTGCCCTCGAAACTGCGGGCTCTCTGAGCGAAGATGTCGAGAATCAGCAGGGTGCGGTCATTGACCGGCATTCCCAGGTGACGCTCCAGATTGCGCTGCTGGGCCGGACTGAGGGACTGGTCAAACAGCACTTCGGTGGCGCCGCTGGTCCGCGCCAACGCGGCGATTTCGTCGGCTTTGCCGCTGCCCACAAACAGGGCCGGGTCGGGCGCCCGACGCTTGCAAGTGAGCCGGTCGGCCACGCGAAAGCCGGCCGATTCGGCCAGCAGGCCCAGCTCCTCAAGGCCGGAATCGAAATGCGGAAGCCCGAAGTCGACGCCGACCAGCATGGCCGAGGGCTGGCCGCCGAAAGAAGAAGATGGAGAGGGATTCAACTGGGAAGGTGGCCCTGTCCCGAGGCCTCAGGGACCGGCTCGGGCCCCTCGGGAGCCCGGCCTGGAGGGCAAAAGGCGTTCAGGAGGCGCCGTCGTCCGGGCCGGCCACAGAGAACTGCACCGGACGACCAGGAACGATGGTGGAAATGGCATGCTTGTATACCATCTGGGTGACCGTGTTGCGCAGGAGCACCACGTACTGGTCAAAGGACTCGATCTGCCCCTGCAGCTTGATGCCGTTGACCAGGTAGATGGAAACCGGCACATGTTCCCGACGCAGCTGGTTCAGGAATGGATCTTGCAAAAGCTGGCCTTTGTTGTTGCTCACGATATGCTCCGTGTTCGGAAAGTTGAAGATGCCTTGAAGATACCACAAGCGCATCGCCGGGGCGCCGACTTCGCCTGCTGGCCGCCAGGCGGGAAAGGACTCAAGCGTCCTTATAGGGGTTGCTGGACGTCTTGAATTCGATCCGCAATGGTGTTCCCACCAGATCGAACGCCTTGCGGAAGCGCCCTTCCAGGAATCGTCGGTAGACCTCGGGCACGTGCTCCAGCGAGTTGCCGTGGATCACGATGACCGGCGGGTTCATGCCCCCCTGATGCGCATAACGCATCTTGGGACGGTACATGCCGCTGCGCTGCGGGGCCTGAAAGGCCACCGCCTCCTGAAGCAACCGCGTCAGCACCGGCGTGGGCATCTTGCGCGTGGCCGAGGCGTAGGCCTGTGCAATGGATTTCCAGACCGGCCCCAGACCCTGGCGCTTGCTGGCGGAAATCAGGTGCAGGGGAGCGAACTTCAGGAAGGCCAGCCTGGACTCCACCTGCCGTTCGATCTGCTGCCGCTGGTAGGCGTCGACGGCGTCCCACTTGTTGATCGCCAGCACGACGGCCCGACCACTCTCCAGGATGTAGCCGGCGATATGGGCATCCTGGTCCGTGATGCCCTGGGTGGCATCAAGCAGGAGCAAGACGACATGGGCGCCCTCGATTGCCTGCAGGGTCTTGACCACCGAGAACTTTTCGATCGCCTCGAAAACCTTGCCCTTGCGCCGAATGCCTGCGGTGTCGATGAGCTCGTACTTGCGCCCCCCTCGTTCAAAGGGAACCGAGATGGCATCGCGCGTGGTACCGGGCATGTCGAAGGCCACCAGACGCTCTTCACCGAGCCAGGCATTGATGAGCGTCGACTTGCCGACGTTGGGGCGACCGGCAACCGCCAGCCGGATCACCGCATTTTCCGCGTCCACCGCAGTCTCGTCGTCCGGCGGCAGGTCGACGATGCGTCCGAGCGCAGCCTCCAGCATGGAACGCACACCCTGTCCGTGCGCCCCCGAAACCGGCAGCACCTCACCAAGACCGAGCTCGAAAAACTCCGACAGCTGGGCGCCGTCCTTCATGCCTTCGGCCTTGTTGGCCACCAGGACGGTCGGCTTGCCCAGCCTGCGAAGGTAATGGGCGATCTCGTGGTCCTGGGCGCTCAGGCCGGCGCGCGCATCAACGACAAACAGGACCACATCGGACTCGGCCACGGCCTGCCTCGTCTGTTTGGCCATCTCACGATAGATGCCCTCGCCGGCATCGGGCTCGAAGCCCCCGGTGTCGATGACGATGTAATCCCGTGCGCCCAATCGACCGTTGCCGTAATGCCTGTCGCGGGTCAGACCCGCAAAATCGGCCACGATGGCGTCGCGGGAGCCGGTCAGGCGGTTGAACAAGGTCGACTTGCCGACGTTGGGGCGCCCGACAAGGGCGATGACAGGTTTCACCAGGTTGGCCTCGGTTTCAACGGGGTCTCCAGGCGTAGACGCCACCGCGCAAGGTCTGCACGACCAGCAACTCGCCCGCCAGCACCGGCGCTCCGATCACCGCTGACCCGTCGGTGTTCAGGCGGGTCATTTCCGATCCGTCTTCGCGCGACAGCACGTGCACCAGCCCCGATTCGTCCCCGACCACCACCACACGGCCGACCGCCAGCGGGGCGCTGAGCCTGCGATGCAACAGGCGTTCGCTCTGCCACAGCGGCTCGCCGCTGGCGCGGTCCCAGGCCAGCACACGTCCGTTCGTTTCGGTGCCGAACAGGCGCTGCTCGTCACCTGCAAGTCCGGTCACCCCCTGCGCAGGCCGTGTCCAAACCACCCTGCCCTGGGCCGCGTTCACGCAGCCGACCGCGGCCGAATAGGCCCGTGCGCAAAGGGTCTCTGCTACACGACTGACAGGAGCCACCAGGTCCACCAGACGCTCGACCTCGTTGGCACCCCGTGCAATGGCCACAGGCACTTCCCAGCGCAAGGCACCGGTGAGCGGGTCAAGCCCTGCCATCCGCCCCGAAAGCCCGACGACCAGCGTGTTGCCTTGGGGGAGCAGGACACCGGCCTGGCCCAGCACCAGAGCTTCGGCACGTGCGCGCTGGGTCCACAGGCGCCCGCCATTGCCGGCATCGAACGCCGATACGCTGCGATCGCCCTTGAGGACAAACACCCTCTCGCCGGCCACCAGCGGTGGCGTGAAGGAGCTGGCCGGCAAACGAACCCGCCACACCGTCTGTCCGTCGCGCAGTGCGACCAGCTCATTGCTCCGGGTGATCACCGCCACCGTACGCCCGTCGCTCCCGGCTCCTGTGGCCAGTGGCGAACCGGCGGCCGCCTGCCAGATGGCCCGACCCGAAGCCGCGTCCACCACCGAGACCTGACCCGCCCGATTGGCCAGCACCAGGCGATCGCCGGCCACCTGCGGCTGCAACAGCGCAGCAGCCTCACCCAGCTGCAGCGTCCAGGCCTGTTCCGTCGCAAGCAGGGGGACCACCGGGGGCAGTTCGGCCGGCTTCGGGCGCGAAGGAGATGACCCGCAGGCGGACAGGCCCAGAGCCAGCGCCAGCAGACAGGCACCGGTCGCGAAACGGCCCCAGCGGGGGAGGTGAGACAGCGTGGTACTCATCGGGCGGCTCCGCCAGACGGCAGGTCGGAAACGTTGACACCCAGAGATGCCAGCTTGACCTCGACGATTCGCCGGTATTCGATCCGCTCAGCCAGCGCAGACCACGCCGCCTGGTACTGAGCCTTCGCTTCTTCTGCTCGTCCCTGGGCCATGAGGACATCGCCACGGCGGTCCGCCTGCAGGCCGGCAAAGGCCGAGGGCATGCTGCCCGCCAGCACCGCCGAGGCCTGGTCGAGGGCACCGGAATCCAGATGCATGGCCGCCAGCCGGAGGCGGGCCACCGCCTTGAAGGCATCGTCCGCACCTTTCTGGCTCACCCATGTGAGGGCGGCCATGGCCTCCTCGGTCTTGCCGGCCTCCTGCCAGGTGCTGGCGGCAAGAAGGCTGGCCTGGCTGGCATAGGCCGTGCGCCCGAATCCGGACTGCATGTCCTGCACGGTCCGCGCCAGACGGTCGGTGTCGTTTGCGAGGGAGGCGCGCTCCACCTCGTCATAGAGGGTGGAGGCTTTCACGGCCTGACTGCGCTGCCAGTAATTCCAGCCGTTCCAGGCGGCGACGGACCCGAACACGACAATCAGCACCCAAGTGATGAGATTGCCGTAGCGTGCCCAGAAATGCTTGATCTGGTCGAGCTGTTCCTGCTCTTCGAGGTCGAGGTGTTTGGCCATGGATTGCGTGTGTTTGAATCAGGGAGATTGTAGGCGGCGGACCGCAAGCCTTCAGGGCTGGCACAGCATGGCTGCCCATTCGCCCACGCCGGCGAGCGGCAGGGAGCGCTGTAGCGGCTGTTGTGCACCATCGGAGCGCTCGCCGCGCAGTGGCTTGAGTGAGACCTCGTCGCGGGCCAGCTCATCGGCACCGAAGATCAGGGCGTAACGGGCGCCGCTGGCGTCGGCCTTCTTGAACTGCGATTTCATGCTGCCCATGCCATCGGGTCCGCCAGCGTGCATCTGGACCTGTACGCCTGCCCGCCGCAGCGACCGCAGCACCGGCATGACCTGTATCAGGGACGAGGCATCGGGCACGACCGCGTAGGCATGGGGAACCTTCTCGACCGGCAACCGGTCCTGCTCGCGCAACAACTCCAGGATGCGCTCCATGCCCAATGCCCACCCGACCGCCGGAGCCGACCTGGCACCCAGCTGAGCGAAAAGACCGTCATAGCGACCGCCCGCACAGACCGTCCCCTGGGCGCCGAGCTGCGTGGTGACGAACTCGAACACCGACAGGTTGTAGTAATCCATCCCCCGCACCAGGCGGGGATTGATGCGGTAGCCCACGCCGTGGGCGTCGAGCAAGCGGCGCAGCTGCTCGAAGTGGGCCAGGGAAGACTCGCCCAGGTGGTCCATGAGCCGAGGCGCGGCTTCGACCAGATCCTGCATCGCCGGATTCTTGGTGTCCAGGATGCGCAGGGGATTGCTGTGCAGGCGCCGACGTGCGTCCTCGTCCAGCAGGTCGATGTGCGCCTCAAGGTGCTCGATCAGGGCCTGCCGGTGTGCCTGGCGCTCCGCAGGCTGGCCCAGGCTGTTGATCTGGAGTTCGATGCCTTCCAGCCCGAGTTCCTGCCAGAGATCACAGGCCATGATGATCAGTTCGGCATCGACGTCGGGACCGGCAAAGCCCAGTGCCTCGGCACCAAACTGATGGAACTGCCGGTAGCGGCCCCGCTGCGGACGTTCGTGCCTGAACATCGGACCCATGTAATACAGGCGCTTGCCGCCGTCATACAGCAGGTTGGCCTCGGCCACCGCCCTCACCACACCCGCGGTGTTTTCGGGGCGCAGTGTCAGATGCTCGCCGTTGAGCCGGTCCTCGAAGGAATACATCTCCTTTTCGACGATGTCGGTCACCTCACCCAGACCCCGGATGAATAGGGCCGTATGCTCCACCACCGGGGTTCTCAGATTGCGGTAGCCATAGCGCTGCATGAGCGTCCGAAGGCGCTCTTCCAGCCACTCCCATTGGGCCGAGAGAGGTGGCGCAATGTCGTTCATGCCTTTGACGGCGGTGATCTTGTCTGCCATGTTGGTCAAGTTGTTTGGCTGGCCGCCCGTGACCCGATTTCTGCGAGCCTGCCCGGGTCGGCACCTTGCATGCTTCAGGGGGATGCGGGCGGCGCCCCGAAGCGCCGCTCGATGTAGGCTTGGACGATGTCGCGGAATTCCCGGGCGATGGCTTCGCCTCGCAGCGTCTGCACCTTCTCTCCGTCGATGTAGACCGGCGCCGCAGGCGCCTCACCGGTGCCTGGCAGGCTGATACCGATGTCGGCATGTTTGCTCTCGCCAGGACCGTTGACGATGCAACCCATGACCGCCACCCTGAGGTTTTCGACGCCTGGATAACGATCACGCCACACCGGCATGGCCTGACGGAGAAAATCGTCGATCTGTTTGGCCAGTTCCTGAAAGGTCGTGCTGGTTGTCCGCCCGCAGCCCGGACAGGCCACCACGCTCGGCACAAAGGCCCGCAGGCCCAGCGCCTGCAGGATTTCCGAAGCCACCAGGACCTCCTGGGTTCGAGGCTCCCCCGGCTGCGGCGTCAAGGAGACCCGGATGGTATCGCCGATGCCCTGCTGAAGCAGCACCGACAAGGCCGCCGTGGAAGCAACCGCCCCCTTGGTGCCCATGCCTGCTTCGGTCAGACCCAGGTGCAGGGCGTGATCGGTGCGTCGGGCCAGCTCCTGATAGACCGCAATCAGGTCCTGAACGGCGCTGACCTTGCAGGACAGGACGATCTGGTCGCGGCGCAGCCCGATCTGCTCGGCGCGCCGGGCCGAATCGATGGCCGAGGAAATGAGCGCCTCGTACATCACCTGCCGTGTGTCCCAGGGCTGTGCCCGGCCGGCATTTTCGTCCATCAGCCTGGCCAGCAGGTCCTGGTCCAGGCTGCCCCAGTTGACACCGATGCGAATGGCCTTGTCATGCCTTGCGGCGAGTTCGACCATCTGGGCAAACTGTCTGTCACCCTTGTCGCCGCGACCGACGTTGCCCGGGTTGATGCGGTACTTCGACAAGGCCTGCGCACAAGCAGGATGGTCGGCCAGCAGGCGGTGGCCGTTGTAATGGAAATCGCCGATCAGGGGTACGTGAACCCCCATGCGGTCGAGCTGCTCCCGAATGAAAGGGACAGCCTGAGCGGCCTCGTCGTTGTTCACGGTGATGCGAACCAGTTCCGATCCGGCCTGCGCTAGCTCCTTGACCTGAATGGCCGTGGCCACCGCGTCGGCGGTGTCGGTGTTCGTCATGGACTGGACACGCACGGGCGCATCGCCTCCGACGGTGACCTTGTGATCTCCCCAGGCGACGACACCCTGGATGGAGCGGCGCGTGGCCGCAACCGGCAAAGGAATCGGCACACAGCCTGGATCGGCGCGGTCCATGCTCACCTCACTTCGAACCTGGCCACATTGTTGCGGGCATAGGGCAGGATGTCGAATGCGTTGCCACGCACCAGCACATCCACCACGTCCGAGCGGCCAATGACGACACGATAGGGCGGCGAGGCGCTGAAATCGACGCTGTCCCCGGCCCTCAGCACGCGCTGCACCACCACGCTGCCGGCCGCGTTGGTCACCTCGATCCAGGTCTCTCCGCGGGCCTGGATCACCAGCAGCCGACCCGAGGCCGCTGCGGGGATCGTCGATGAGACCGATGGCGCCTCAGGGCTGGGAACTCCCGCGGCATCTGAAGCCGGCACCGGCGAGGCTGGAGCAGCCGGCGGCTCGGGAACCAGCAGCGGCAGGGCCGGACCCGGGTCGCTCCCGCGCGGTCCGTCCTCGGCCGCCGGCCCCGGCGGGGCGGCATCGGCGGGGCCCGGTTGCGGGGCCTCCTGGGGCGGAACGATGGATGGCGGACGATCGAGCGTCGCAGGCCAGAAGTACAGAGCGATCGCTGCGAACAGCAGCGCCAAGGCCATCCACCAGACCCGGTGAGCCGAGGAGCCGGGCGTGGCCGCCACCGCCCCGTCCCTGCCGGAGCGAAACGGTGTGTTGAGCGATTGGGGAGCAACCCCCAGCGCCGGCCTGCGCTCCTGCGGAATCTGGGCCAGCACCGGAGCGGGGTCGATGCGCAGGTGACGGCACGCACTCGACGCGAGCGCACGCGCGAAAATCAGGTCGGGCAACTCGTCGTAACGGCCCGCCTCGAGCGCCTCCAGCTTGCGCACCGGCACCTTGAGCGCCGCCGCCAATGCCGCGATGTGCAGACCCGCGCGTTCACGGGCCTGTTGCAGCAATTCAGGGCGCGCCGCGGCAGGTTCGCAGACGCTGGCCTGACCCATGCCCTGATCATTCATGGAACGCCCCGCGCTGGTAGAGATTCCATTGGCTGGACTCCGCGAAGCGCCGCCCCAACTGGGTGGCCAGTTGCTCGACCACCTCCGCGTTGCCCAGCCTGCGTTCGATCTTGATGCCCAGCCACAAGGTCTCAGCGTTGCCGAACTCACTGTTGTTCAGGCGTCGCACGATGAATTGGGCACGCTCGTTTTCACCCCGACGGAACAGCAGCTGTGCCAGGTTGTAGGCCGCAATGGGATTGCCGGGATCCAGCTCGTACGAGCGGGCCAGGCTGCCTTCAGCTTCGGCGATCTGTCCCATGCGAACCTGACAGACCCCTTTGGCCATGTAGGTGCGTGCCTGGCCACCGTATACCGGACTGGCCAGCGCCCGGTTGAGGAGATCTACCCCCTGCGCATGGCGCCCCTGCTGGCACAGGAACCAGCCGTAATTGTGCAGCGCGTCGGGATCCCGGGGGTTCAACTGCAAGGCCCGCTGAAAGCTGTCCTCAGCCAGCCGCGGGTTGTTCATCTGCATGAAGACCAGGCCACGCAGCGTGTAGGCCGGCACGAATGTGGCGTCCGCCGCCAGTGCCTGCTTGATTTCGTCCAGTGCGATGTCGGTCCGTCCCTGTTCGAAATAACCGGTGGCCAGCTCCATCCTGAGCCGCGCCCGCTTGCGGTGCTCGGGCTCGTCGAACTCGGTGATCGGTGAAGCCAGCGGATCGTTGCCGGACGGGCCCGGCGCAGCACAAGCACCCACCGCCAGCGCCACGAAGACCGCCAGCGGGGTCGCCCAGAAAACACGTGAGTCTGCTCGGATACGCGCAGCTTGGGTCATGCAAGCCTTTCAGGACGGACGATACGGACTGGTCTGGAGGGCGTTTCACGGCGACGCGCGAGACGCTCGGCGGCGTTGGTTCGGTCGAGCACATCACCGGCGAGCTGTCCGCAGGCCGCATCGATGTCATCCCCCCGGGTCTTTCGAATGGTGGTGACGATACCACCCTCGTTGAGAATCCGGCCGAACTCCTGCACGACCGCACGTGCCGAGCAGGTGAGACCGGAGTCCGGAAACGGGTTGAAGGGAATCAGGTTGACCTTGCAGGGCACACCACGGCCGCCGTGCCGCCTGAGGAGGTCAAGCAGTTCGCGCGCGTGCCCGGGCTGGTCGTTCACGCCGGCCAGCATGCAGTATTCGAAAGTGATGAAATCGCGCGGCGCTGACGGCAGGTAGCGGATGCAAGCGTCGAGCAGTTCGCTCAGCGGGTACTTCCGGTTCAGGGGCACCAGATCGTCACGCAGCAGATCGTTCGGCGCATGCAGCGAAACCGCCAGCGCCACCGGGCAGTCGGCAGCCAGCCGGTCGATCATGGGCACCACACCCGAGGTTGACACCGTCAGGCGACGCCGGGACAGTCCGTAGGCGTGATCGTCCAGCATCACCTTCAGCGCGGGCACGAGCGCCGCGTAGTTCTGCAGCGGCTCACCCATGCCCATCATGACAACGTTGGTGATCACCCGCTCGGTGCGCCCCAGATGCTGTCTCAGGAAATGCTCTGCCTGCCAGAGCTGGGCGAGGATCTCGCCGGTGCGCAGGTTTCTGGAGAAGCCCTGGTGACCGGTGGAGCAAAAGCGGCAACCGACGGCGCAGCCGGCCTGGGACGAAATACACAGGGTCCCGCGGTCATCTTCGGGGATGAACACGGTCTCCACCGCATTGCCGTCACCGACATCGAACAACCACTTGATGGTGCCATCGGCAGAGTCTTGCCTGGACAGCACCGGCAGGCTGTCCAGGGAACACAGCTGCGGCAGTCTGGACCGCAGGCTCTTGGCCAGATCGGACATCGCCTCGAAGTCCCGGGCTCCCTTCTGGTGGATCCAACGGAACACCTGAACCGCACGAAAGCGCTTCTCGCCGAGCCCTTCAAAAAAACGGATCAGGGCATCCAGATCCAGGTCCAGCAGGTTGGTGGTCATGTCACCTCCCGGCGCGGACAGATCTGCCGGACACCGGCGACCGCGCAAGGCGGCCCGGCACGCCTTCTGCGTGCACGCCCCCGTGCGCGGTGAACCCGATCAACGCGAGTAGACGTTCATGCCGGGGAAGAAGAAGGCCACTTCCACGGCAGCGGTTTCGGGAGCATCGGAGCCGTGAACGGCGTTGGCGTCGATGCTGTCGGCGAAGTCGGCGCGGATGGTGCCGGGAGCCGCCTTCTTCGGGTCGGTGGCGCCCATCAGATCGCGGTTCTTGGCGATGGCACCCTCGCCTTCGAGAACCTGGATCATGACCGGACCGGACACCATGAAGTCCACCAGATCCTTGAAGAACGGGCGCTCCTTGTGAACCGCGTAGAACTGCTCGGCCTCGCGGCGCGAGAGATGGGCCATGCGTGCGGCAACGACCTTCAGGCCGGCGGCCTCGAAACGGGCGTAGATCTGTCCGATGACGTTCTTGGCGACTGCGTCGGGCTTGATGATCGAGAGGGTGCGTTCGATGGCCATGATGTTCCTGTTGGGAATGAAAAAAGTAGAGCGAGGGCTTTCGCCACAAAGCTTTTGATTTTACAACGACCTAAAGGTTCGTCCCCCGGTCGCATCCGGTGTCGGAGACTGTCTGACCAGGCCAGCTGTTCCCGTTGGGAGCCGCCCGCGCGGGGCCATCACCGTCCCGGGCGGCGTCCCCTGGCCCGGCTTCCAGCCGCGCCGGCGCCTTTTCCGGCAGAGCCTCCCTGGCGACGCTGCATGGCGTCCTGGCCGATGTAGCCCAACGATGTCTTCATCGGGTCGGGCGCAGCAGCACCAGGCCGGCTCCCGGCGCGCGATGGTCCCGGAGACCGCCCCTTGGCCGGACCACCCCGTCCCTGACCGCCGGATGCTCCTTCACCCGCTGGCCCCCTCTGCCTGCCCTGCACCGCAGGATGCCGGCTGCGCGGCTCCTGGCCGCCTGGCTGCGTCCTGCCCTCGCCCAGGCCCGCAGCCAGCGAGAGCCGTTCGACATCGCGGGCATCCAGCTCGACCCAGGTCCCCCGTCGCAAGCCCCGCGGCAGGACCACGACACCGTATCGGATCCGGATCAGGCGGCTGACCGCATGACCGACTGCCTCGAACAGGCGGCGTACCTCCCGGTTGCGACCTTCGGCGATCGTCACCCGGTACCAGCAGTTGGCCCCCTCCCCGCCACCTTCCTCGATGGAACCGAACTGGGCCATGCCGTCGTCCAGCGGGATGCCATCGGTCAGTCTCTGCTTTTCTTCGTCGGACAGCGCACCCAGCACACGCACCGCATACTCGCGCTGGAGGCCAAAACGCGGATGCATGAGCCGATTGGCCAGCTCGCCGGAGCTGGTGAACAGCAACAGACCTTCGGTGTTCAGGTCGAGCCGGCCGACCGACTGCCACTTCCCTTGCTGCAAGCGCGGCAGACGGCGGAACACGGTCGGGCGGTTCTGAGGATCATCGTGGGTCACGACCTCGCCCACCGGCTTGTGATAGGCCAGCACACGGGGTGGCGGAGGCGTCATGCGCACGCGCACCGGCTTGCCGTTGACCTTGATGACATCGCCGAAACGGATGCGCTGTCCGACATGGGCCGGTTCGCCGTTGACGGAAATGCGACCTTCGACAATGAGTTTTTCCATCTCCAGGCGCGAACCCATGCCGGCCTGGGCCAGCACCTTGTGCAGCTTAGGCGCATCGGGCTCCGGGGCGAGGACCCGCTTGGGCGGGCTTCCCGGCGGGGAAATTTCCTGCTCGGCATCGAAGGCGCCGCTGACGACGGCCTCCAGGTCCAGGGCCTGAACGGTCGGCCGCTCTGCCCTGGGCGCGCGTGCGCGGGAACGCTCCGGGGAGCGGCCCGGCTCAGATCGGGGGCGTGCGGGCTTGACCGGCTTCATGGGGATCCTGTGGTTGGGTTGAATCAGACGGCGCAGGCAATCCCGCCGTCTCTGCTGCAAGCGCCGGGCCAGGGACTGCAGGAGTGTCCGACGGACCATCTGGCAACGCAGGGGCTTCGGGTTCCTCTTCGGGCAGGGGGCCTGCCAGGGAGGCCAGGTCCAGCCGGTCCAGGGCCGACTCCTGCACCTCGGTGGCCTCCAGGGGCGGCAACTGGTCCAGAGAGGCAAGACCGAGGTCATCAAGGAATTGCCGCGTGGTGGCGAACAGGGCCGGACGGCCCACCGTCTCGCGGTGCCCGATGACCTCGATCCAGCCGCGGTCCTCGAGCTGCTTGATGATCAGGGAGTTGATGGTCACGCCCCTGATTTCCTCCATGTCACCCCGGGTCACCGGTTGACGGTAGGCAATGATGGCCAAGGTTTCCAGCGTGGCGCGACTGTAGCGTGGAGGTTTCTCGGGATGCAGCCGATCCAGGAAGGGACGCAACTCCGGCCTGCTCTGGAAGCGCCAGCCGCTGGCCACCTGGATCAGCTCGACCCCCCGCCCCGTCCATTCGAGCTGAAGGTCCGCCAGCATGTGCTTGAGGGTGTCGGGTGCGACGGCCTGATCGAACAGCTGCCCCATGTCCCGCAGGCTGAGCGGCTGTGCCGAGCAGATCAGGGCAGTCTCCAGGACTCGCTTGGCTTCGTAGGTGTTCATGAACAGGGGCGTTTCGTCGCCAGGGCCGGCGACACGGAAGCGGTGACACGCGGATTGGCACGACCCGCACCGCACGGTGACTGAATGATCAAGGCGCCGCACAACATGTTACGGCGAGCATGGCCATCTGCGGCCGCCAGCCCGGAGGCACAGGCCCGGCACATCCGGCCAACGCTCAAGGGAGGTCCGGGCACAGGCCGTCGCCCGGATTGTACCGAAGGCCTGCCTGTTCCATGGCGGCCCGAAAATCGGCTGGCGGTGGAGACTCCAGACAGAGGCGCCCTCCCCCGACCGGGTGCTCCAGCTCGAGGCGCACGGCATGAAGTGCCTGGCGCGTCATGCCCAATGCATCCTGGCCTCCGTAAAGTGCATCGGCCACCAGAGGGTGCCCCAGCCAGGCCATGTGCACCCGAATCTGGTGGGTTCGGCCGGTGTGCAGGCGACAGGCCATCAGAGCGACCTGTTGCGACTGCGCCAACAGGCAGAACGTCGTCCGGGCGGTTCGTCCACCCGGCTGACCGTCACCGAGCACGGCCATGCGCAGGCGGTTGCGCGGATCGCGGCCGATCGGCTGCTCCACCTCCACCCGGGGAGCTGCTGTCCATGGGCCCTGCACCATTGCCAGGTACTGCCGTCGGACCGCGCGCTCGGCAATCGCCCTGACCAGCCCGTCCGTGGCACGCCGGCTCTTGCCCACCAGCATCAGGCCCGAGGTGTCCTTGTCCAGCCGGTGGACGATACCGGCGCGCGGCAGGGACGCGGCCTGCGGGTGGCGCGCCAGCAGGCCATTGAGCAGGGTTCCGCTCCAGTTGCCGGCAGCCGGATGCACCACCAACCCTGCCGGCTTGTCGATCACCAGCAAATCGTCGTCCTCGTACACCACCGCAATGTCCATCGGCTGTGGCACAAAGGCCATGGCCTGGGCCGTCGGCCTGAGGGTGACGATCAGAATATCGCCTGCCTTGACTTTCGAAGCGGCCTTGGTGACCGTGCGTCCGTTCACCGAGACGCCCTGTTCCGACAGCTGCTGCTGCAGGTAACTGCGCGAGAATTCAGGCATCAGCACCGCCAGAGCGCGGTCCAGCCGCTGGCCGTGCAGGTCCACCGGCACCGCGATTTTCCGTGTCTCGCCCTCCGCCTGGGTTTCATCGGTGGCGTCAGGAAGCACTTCTTCGGCCGTCAGCACCCCCGCCGATATAATTTCCAATGGCAATTGTCTGTCCCGTCCAAAAGGTCCACGCGTGCTGCTTCCCCTGAGATTATCCGCCCTGCCTCTGCTGGCCCTTTCCCTGCTGTTGCTCTCGGGCTGCGGCAGCACCAGCAAAGATGTCACCGCAGGCTGGAGCGTGGAGCGGCTGGCACAGGAGGCGCGGGATGAGCGCAACGCCGGCAACTTCGACCGTGCCGCCGAGTTCTTCGAGAAACTCGAAGGCCGGGCCGCCGGCACCCCTCTGGCCCAGCAGGCCCAGCTGGAGAAGGCCTATTCGTATTACAAGGGGGGGCAGCCTGCGCAGGCGCTGGCGGCGATCGACCGATTCCTGCGTCTCCATCCGACCAGCCCTGCGCTGGACTACGCCCTCTACCTCAAAGGCCTGGTGAACTTCAACGACAACCTGGGACTTTTCGGATCACTCGCCCGCCAGGATCTGTCCGAGCGAGACCAGAAGGCCGCCAAAGAGTCTTTCGAGGCCTTCCGCGATCTTGTCACCCGGTTTCCCGATTCCCGCTATGCCGCAGATGCCCAGGCCCGGATGACCTACATCGTCAACTCCCTGGCCCAGTACGAAGTCCATGTGGCCCGCTATTACCTCAGTCGCGGGGCGCACCTGGCTGCCATCAACAGGGCGCAAGTCGCACTGACCGACTACCCGGATGCACCGGCCCTGGAAGAGGCGCTGTACATTCTGGTTCGTGCCTACGACGGGCTGGGGATGGCACAGCTGCGCGACGACGCCCAGCGCGTGCTGCTGAAGAACTTTCCTGAGAGTCGCTTCCTGAGCCAGGGTTTTCGCCGCGACAACCCGTGGTGGCGTTTCTGGTGAAGGGACCGCCCCTGTTATCCCAATCGTGGTTAACATCGGCAGTCGAGACCGGCCCGGTCTCCCATCGCCCGTCCTGAGTCACCCGCATGTCCAAAGGCTTCCGCATCCACGCGTCCACCGGCATCCACCGGGGTGACCGAGACTACCAGCAAGACCAGGTCTGTCTGTTGCACCATCCCCGGCAAACGGGTTGCCTGCTGGCGGTGGTGGCCGATGGTATGGGTGGGCGCAGCGGCGGACGCAAGGCGTCCGACCAGGTGATGCTGACCGCCCGCCAGCTGTTCGAGCGCTTCGATCCCGAGACCGACGACTCGGGCGCCCTGCTGCGACAGATCGTCGAGGAATCCCATCTCGTCATCAAGCTGACGGCGGTATCGGCCGAACAGGAGCCCCACAGCACCATCGCCGCCTTCCTGATCAATCCGGGCGGCGACAGCCACTGGGTACACGCGGGCGACTCTCGTATCTATCATTTCCGGCACGGCAAACTGCTGTTCCGCACGATGGACCACTCCTACGTGCAGACCCTGGTCAACCAGGGCGAGATCTCGGAAGAAGAGGCACTGGATCACCCCCATTCGAACATCCTGATGGGCTGCCTGGGCACCGACAACGATCCACCCGTGGACATCCACGTGGTCGACCGGCTGCAGCCCGGGGATGCCATCATGGCCTGCAGCGATGGCGTCTGGCACTACTTCACCCCCGACGAACTGGCCAGCACCATTGCCATGCTCACGCCACGCGAGGCCTGCGAGTTCCTGATCCAGAAGGCGCGCACGCGTGCCAAGGGCATGGGCGACAACCTGTCGCTGGCCATCGTCAGGGTCGATCCGCTCGGCTGACGACGGAACCGGCCTCAGGTCAGGCCGGTGTCCACCACCCGATGCTCCAGGGCCAGGTATTCGGCCGACTGCATTTCGCCCAGTCTGGAGACGGTGCGAGGGAATTCGTGGGCCAACGGGCCTTCGGTGTACAGATGCTCCGGCGGTGCAGCCGCCGACAGGATCAGCTTGACCCGTCTGTCGTACAGCACATCCACCAGCCAGGTGAAGCGGCGTGCCTCCGATGCCTGCCGCACCGACATCTGAGGCACGTTCGACAGCAGCAAGGTGTGGAACTGGGAGGCGATCTCGAGGTAGTCGTTCTGCGAACGCGGTCCGCCGCACAGGGTTCTGAAATCAAACCAGATCACTCCGCCCGCGCGGCGAATCGCACGAATCTGGCGCGATTCGATCTGCATCACGGGCTCTTCGTCGTGGGCCTCGGCCAGCTTGTTGAAGGTGGCCTCCAGCGACGCATCGGCGGCTTCGCCCAGCGGGCAGTGGTAGAGCTCGATGTGGGTCAAGGTGCGTTGCCGGTAATCGGTGCCGTTGTCCACATTGATGACTTCCATCCGCTGCTTGAGCATATCGATGGCCGGAAGAATGCGGTCCCGGTGCAGCCCCCCGGGATAGAGGCCATCGGGATGGAAGTTGGACGTGGTCACCAGCCCCACGCCAGCCTTGAACAGCGCGTCCAGCAATCGGTGCAGGATCATCGCGTCCGTCACGTCGGCCACGTGAAACTCGTCGAAGCAGATCAGCTTGTAGCGCTGCGCAATTCTTGCGCCCAGCACATCCAGCGGATTGACCGTTCCCTGCAGGTCGCGCAGTTCCCGGTGCACTTCCCGCATGAACTCATGGAAGTGCAGGCGCGTCTTGCGCTTGAGCGGCACGGCGTTGAAGAAGCAGTCCATCAGGAAACTCTTGCCACGCCCCACCCCGCCGAACATGTAGACGCCGCGCGGAATCTCCGGGTGGACAAAAAGCTTCTTGAGTGAATTGGACCGGCGTTGCTTGTAGACCGACCACTCGCGGGCACAGCGCTCCAGCGCATCGACCGCGCGCAGCTGCGCCGGGTCGGCGCTGAAGCCGCGCGCGCGCAACTCTGCCTCGTAGGTGCTGCGAACGGTCAATCGATCGCTCCGCTCAGAAGTTCAGCGTCCGCTTGTCGACCGCCAGCGCCGCTTCCTTGGTGGCTTCCGAAAGCGAGGGATGGGCGTGGCAGATGCGGGCGATGTCCTCGGCACTGGCCTTGAACTCCATGGCCACCACGGCTTCGGCGATCAGCTCGGACGCCATCGGGCCGACGATGTGGACACCGAGGATTTCATCGGTCTTGGCGTCGGCCAGGAACTTGACCATGCCGGTCGTGTCACCGAGTGCGCGGGCCCGGCCGTTGGCCAGGAACGGGAAAGACCCCGCCTTGTAAGCGGCACCGCGCGCCTTGAGCTGCTGCTCGGTCTCGCCCACCCACGCGATTTCGGGGCTGGTGTAGATGACCCAGGGGATGGTGTTGAAGTTGACGTGACCGTGCTGGCCGGCGATGCGTTCGGCCACCGCCACGCCCTCCTCTTCCGCCTTGTGCGCCAGCATCGGACCACGCACCACATCACCCACTGCCCAGACGCCACGCAGGCTGGTGCGGCATTCGTCGTCGACCACAATGGCACCGCGCTCGTCCAGTTGCAGGCCCACGGCCTCGGCGTTCAGGCCAATGGTGTTGGGAACGCGACCAATCGACACGATCAGTTTGTCGGCCTCCAGGGTCTGCGCTTCCCCCTTGGCGTTGGTGTAGGCCACGCTGACGCCTTTCTTGGTGCTCTTGATCTCGCCGACCTTCACGCCGAGCTCGATCTTCAGTCCCTGCTTGTCGAAAGCCTTCTTGGCCTCTTTGGCAATCTGCTCGTCCACGGCACCCAGGAAGGTCGGCAGGCCTTCGAGAATGGTCACGTCGGCACCTAGGCGGCGCCAGACCGACCCCATTTCGAGACCGATCACGCCCGAGCCGATCAGGGCCAGCTTCTTGGGCACCGCACCGATGCGCAGAGCACCGTCGTTGGACAGCACGTTCACTTCATCGAACGGCACGCCCGGCAGCGCACGGGCGTTGGACCCGGTGGCCACCACGACCTGCCTGCCGGTGATGAGCTCGTCCTTGGCCCCGGAGACCTGGATCTCGTAACCGCCTTCGACCGCCTTGACGAAAGAACCCCGGCCATGGAAGAAAGTCACCTTGTTCTTCTTGAACAGGTAGAGGATGCCGTCGTTGTTCTGCTTCACGACGGTGTCCTTGCGGCCGATCATCTTGGCCACATCCATCGTCACCTTTCCGGTGCTGATCCCGTGGTCGGCAAAGTGGTGGTTGGCGTGCTCAAAGTGCTCGCTGGACTGCAGCAGCGCCTTGGACGGGATGCAGCCGACGTTGGTGCAGGTACCGCCCGGGGCTGGTCCGCCAGAGGCGTTTTTCCACTCGTCGATGCACGCGACCTTGAAGCCCAGCTGGGCTGCGCGAATGGCAGCGATGTAACCGCCGGGACCTGCGCCGATCACGACGACGTCAAATGCTTGAGACATGTTCTGTTCCTGGATGGGGTTGGACAAACGCCCCCGAAGGGGCGTTCGCAGGTTCGTGGGTCGATCAGATGTCGAACAGGAGGCGAGCCGGATCTTCCAGCGCTTCCTTCATGGCGACCAGTCCCAGCACGGCCTCACGGCCGTCAATGATGCGGTGGTCGTAGGACATCGCGAAGTAGTTCATCGGACGGACCACCACCTGGCCGTTTTCGACCATGGCGCGGTCCTTGGTGGCGTGCACGCCCAGGATGGCCGACTGCGGCGGGTTGATGATCGGGGTGGACATCATGGAGCCGAAGGTGCCGCCGTTGGAGATCGAGAAGGTGCCACCGGTCATCTCGTCGATGCCCAGCTTGCCGTCCTTGGCCTTCTGGCCGAACTCGGCGATCTTCTTCTCGATATCGGCAAAGCTCATCTGATCGGCGTTGCGCAGGATGGGCACCACCAGGCCGCGCGGCGAACCGACGGCGATACCGATGTCGAAATAACCGTGGTAGACGATGTCGTTGCCGTCCACCGAGGCGTTCAGGATCGGGAACTTCTTGAGCGCATGCACCGCCGCCTTGACGAAAAAGCTCATGAAGCCAAGCTTGACGCCGTGCTCCTTTTCGAACCGCTCCTGGAACTTCTTTCGCATCTCCATGACCGGGGCCATGTTGATTTCATTAAAAGTGGTCAGGATGGCGTTGGTGGACTGCGACTGCAGCAGGCGTTCGGCCACACGGGCCCGCAGGCGGGTCATGGGCACCCGTTCTTCCGGACGGTCCCCGAGATCGGGTGCCATGGTCGGCACCTGGGGCAGAACCCGGGTCGGAGCGCCGGTCGGAATGGCGACCGGGGCAGCCACGGCGGCTTTGGGCGCACTGGCAGCGGCCAACACGTCGCCTTTGGTGACACGACCGTCCTTGCCGGTGCCGGCCACGGAGCCGGGCGCCATGCCGGCGTCGGCCATCAGCTTGGCGGCGGCGGGCATCGCGACGCCGGCCTTGCTGGCCGAAGCGGCAGCGGGAGCAGTCACAGGCGAGGCGGCAGTTGCCGGAGCCGGTGCGGCGGCGGGTGCAGCCGCGCCGGCGACGGCCGCGGTATCGATCTTGGCGATGAGCTGATCGGCCGCGACGGTCGCGCCGTCGCCCTGCACGATCTCGACCAGCACACCACCGGCCGGCGCCGGGCACTCCAGCACCACCTTGTCGGTTTCGATCTCGATCAGGATCTCATCGGCCGCGACGGCTTCACCGGCCTTCTTCTTCCACTGCAGCAGGGTGGCCTCGGCCACGGATTCGGACAGCTGCGGAACCTTGACTTCTACGATTGCCATGGATGTTCTACCTTGATTCGTTCATTGGCGCGACTCGCCGGACCATGACCCGAGGTGCATGGCCGGGGTCTTGGGGCCGTTTGTGTTACTTGGTGAGGATGAAGCCCTTGAGCTTGCCGAATGCTGCCTCGACGAGGGTCTTCTGCTGTTCCTGGTGCAGGTGGGCATAACCGACGGCAGGCGATGCGGAAGCCGCGCGGCCGGCGTAACCCAGCTTCTGGCCCTCGAGCATGTTCTCGTGGATGTAGTGCTGCACGAAGAACCAGGCGCCCTGGTTCTGGGGCTCATCCTGGCACCAGACCACATCGACCGCGTTGGGATACTTTTTGATCTCGGCGCCGAAGGCCTTGTGCGGGAACGGGTAGAGCTGCTCGACACGGAGGATCGCCACGTCGTCGGCCCCCTTCTCCTCGCGCTTCTTGACGAGGTCGTAGTAGACCTTGCCGGAGCAGCAGATCACCCGCTTGACCTTGTCGGCCTTCTTGACCACGGCCGCGTTCTGCTCGGGAATCACGGTCTGGAAGCTGCCCTTGGTGAACTCGGACAGCGGCGAAGTGGCGTCCTTGTTGCGCAGCAGGGACTTGGGCGTGAACAGGATCAGCGGCTTGCGCAGGTTGCGGACCATCTGGCGGCGCAGCACATGGAAGATCTGGCTGGCCGTGGTCGGCTGCACGATCTGCATGTTGGTGTCGGCCGCCAGCTGCATGAAGCGCTCCAGGCGGGCCGAGCTGTGCTCGGGGCCCTGGCCTTCGTAGCCGTGCGGCAGCATCAGCGTGATGCCGTTGACGCGGCCCCACTTGACCTCGCCGGAAGCGATGAACTGGTCGATCACCACCTGGGCACCGTTGGCGAAATCGCCGAACTGGGCCTCCCAGATGACCAGGGTGTTCGGATCGTTCGAGGCGTAACCGTACTCGAAAGCCAGCACCGCCTCTTCGGACAGGATGGAGTCGATGACCACGAACGGCGCCTGGTTGTCGGCCACGTTCTGCAGCGGCACGTAGGACCCCTCGTCCCAGCGCTCGCGCTTCTGGTCGTGGATGACGGCGTGGCGGTGGGTGAAGGTGCCGCGTCCGCAGTCCTCGCCCGAGAGACGGACCGGGTAGCCGCTGGCCACCAGGGAGGCGAAGGCCATGTGCTCGCCCATGCCCCAGTCGACCTGGATGTCACCACGCCCCATGGCGGCGCGGTCGTCGTAGACCTTGCGCACCAGCGGGTGTACGTTCAGCGATTCGGGCAGCGTGGTGATGCGTTCGGCCAGGCGGGTCCACTCGGTCAGCGGAATGGCCGTGTCACCCGCATCGGTCCATTTCTTGCCGAGGAAGGGCACCCAGTCGACGGCGTACTTGCTCTTGAAGTTGGTCAGCACCGGGTCCACCGTGTGGCGACCGGCGTCCAGCGCGGCACGGTAGGCCTTGGCCATCTCGTCGCCCAGCGTCTCTCCCAGGCCTTGCGCCGCCAGCCGGTCGGCGTAGAGCTTGCGCGTGCCCGGGTGCTGGGCAATCTTCTTGTACATCAGCGGCTGGGTCAGGCTGGGCGTGTCCTGCTCGTTGTGACCCAGCTTGCGGAAGCAGATGATGTCGATCACCACGTCCTTGCGGAAGGTCATGCGGAACTCCAGCGCCAGCTGGGCCGCCAGCACGACCGCCTCGGGATCGTCGCCGTTGACGTGCAGCACCGGCACCTCGTAGCCCTTGACGATGTCGGTGCAGTACAGGGTGGAGCGCAGGTCGCGCGGATCGGAGGTGGTGAAACCGATCTGGTTGTTGATCACGATGTGCACCGTGCCGCCGGTGCGGTAGCCGCGGGTCTGGGCCAGGGCCAGGGTTTCCTGGTTGACACCCTGACCGGCAAACGCAGCATCGCCGTGCACCAGCACTGGCAGCACCTGGGCACCCAGCGGATCACCCCGGCGGTCCAGGCGGGCGCGGGTCGAGCCCTCGACCACCGGGTTGACGATCTCCAGGTGGGATGGGTTGAACGCCAGGCTCAGGTGGACCGGGCCGCCGGGGGTGGACACGTCCGAGCTGAAGCCCTGGTGGTACTTGACGTCGCCGGCCGGCAGGTCTTCGGGCGCGGTGTGCTCGAACTCGGCGAACAGGTCCTTGGGCATCTTGCCCAGGGTGTTGACCAGCACGTTGAGGCGGCCGCGGTGGGCCATGCCGATCACGATCTCCTGGACACCCTGTGCCCCGGCCTGCTGGATGACCTCGTCCATGGCCGCGATGAAACTTTCGCCGCCCTCCAGCGAGAAGCGCTTCTGACCGACGTACTTGGTGTGCAGGAAACGCTCCAGGCCCTCGGCGGCGGTCAGCCGATCGAGGATCTGCTTTTTCTTGTCGGCATTGAAGGAAGGCTTGCTGCGGATCGACTCCAGCTTCTCCTGCCACCAGCGCTTCTGGGTCTGGTCGGTGATGAACATGTACTCGACGCCCAGCGTGCCGCAGTAGGTTTCGCGCAGGGCATTGAGCAGTTCGCGCAAGGACATGACTTCCTTGCCGAAATAGGTGTTGCTGGTGTTGAAGACGGTTTCCAGGTCGGCGTCGGAGAAGCCGTAGGAAGCCGGATCCAGCTCGGGAATGTGTTCGCGCTCGGTGCGCTTGAGCGGGTCGAGATCGGCCCAGCGGGAACCGATGTTGCGGTAGGCGGCGATGAGCTGCTGGACCTGGACGCGCTTGCGGCCGAGGTCGGAGTCGGCGCCGGCGGCGATGACGACCTTGGTGCCGCCTTGCTTGGCGCGCTCGGCGAACGCGTTGATGACCGGCATGTGCGGGACATCGCGGGCATCGCTGCCGTCCGAGGCGGGGACGTGCTGGAGGGCGTCGAAGTAGCTGCGCCAGTTGTCGGGCACACTGCCCGGGTTCTCCAGATATTTTTCATACATCTCTTCAACGTACGGCGCGTTGCCGCCGAAGAGATAGGAGTTGCCTTTGTAGGCAACGTAAACGCTGCTTGTCTCGCTCATTGAACCGCTGGCCTCCGCTTCCCTTGGGGAAGCATGTGGTGGTTGGAAAACCTTCCGCGACACGGCTGAACCGATTGGCGGATGCGACAGTGACTGGAAGGACCTGACTGCAAGCGGCAATTGTGCCACCTTCCCGCCTGGAACGGAAAGAGTTTCTGGGTCAGCGTTGCGTCGAACCGACTGGCCACCCCAGGGAGATGCGGGATCCGATCCGGTTGCGGCTCAACGGGCGGGGGTTGCCTGGGCGTCCTCGGTGTCCGACTTTTCGGCGGCCGAGGAAAGACGGCCCGAGGTCCCCACGCTGACCCCGGCGCGGCCGACCCCCACGCCCACCGAGGCTCCGACACGTCCGTCGCTGCCCACCCCCACGCCGACGCCAACGTTCGGGCCGATGGGCAGGGAAACACCCAGGGACACGCCAGAACTGGCACAAGCGGAGAGTCCCAAAGCCAAGCAGAACCCGATCCCGCAGCGGAACAGGCGACGTGCGGTGGCGAGACCGCCGGTCATGAGGGCACCCGCGGGGACAGACGCTCGGATGCCGGCACGCCGGTGGGCTCATCCATCTCGATGGCGATCTGGGTGCACACCGTGCGACAAAGCTTGACGGCCTTCTCGCTCTGCACCCGGTAGATGACCTGGGTGCCTTCCTTGCGCTTGGCCAGAAGACCCGCTCGGTACAGCAGGTTCAGGTGCTGGGACAGGTTGGGCTGGGTGGTGTCGATTTCCTGCAGCAGCTGGGAAACGGATTTTTCCTTGTCGCACAGGGCGCTGAGGATGCGAAGGCGCATCGGTGTCGCCAGAACACCGAACAGCTCCGCAGCCAGCTCAAAGACACGGACGTTGTCAACCGTGTTGTCAGACTCGATGATTTTGTCCATGGGAATAGCGCCTTGGCAATATAAGCATTCATCATACTTACATTGGCACATCGGCGCCACCCGGCACACCACCGGACAACGACCCGCAAGCCAGCACCCGCCGCAGTTGACGCGACGGCCCGCGGCCTGTTCAGCGAGCGGACACCAGATCCTTGACCTGCTGCAAAGCGGCCGGATCTTCCATGGTGGTCAGATCGCCCGGATCGCGGCCTTCGCAGACGGCCTGGATGGCGCGGCGCAGCAATTTGCCCGAACGGGTCTTGGGCAGCACCGACACGAAACGCACCCTGGCCGGACGGGCCACAGCCCCCAGCTGGTCGTCCACCACCTTCATGATCTCGCCCTCGAGTTTGAGCGCGTCGGCATCGGTGGATACTTTCGATGGGTCCTTGAGCACGGCGAAGGCCACCGCCACCTGCCCCTTGAGCTGGTCGGCCACGCCAACCACGGCCACCTCGGCCACGTTCGGGTGGCTGGAGATGCTTTCCTCGATCTCGCGGGTGCCCAGGCGGTGCCCAGCCACGTTGATCACGTCGTCGGTGCGACCCAGGATGAAGAAGTAACCGTCCTCGTCCCGGATGCCCCAGTCGAAGGTGGAGTACATGACCTTGTTGTGGATGCTGGACCAGTAGGTCTTGACGTAGCGCTCGTCGTCACCCCAGACGGTCTGCAAACAGCCCGGCGGCAGCGGGCCGTTGACCGCGATCACACCTTTCTTGCCGGCCTCGGTGATTTCCTCACCGGTCGTCTCGTCGATCAGCTTGACGTCGTAGCCGTAAACCGCCTTGCCGGGAGACCCGAACTTGGTCGGCGCCTTTTCCACCCCGTTGCAGATGGCCATGATGGGCCAGCCGGTCTCGGTCTGCCAGTAGTTGTCGATGATGGGTTTGCCGATGGCCTCGGCAATCCAGGTGGCGGTCGGTTCGTCCAGCGGCTCGCCGGCGAGAAACAGCGCCTTGAGGCTGGACAGGTCGTACTTGCTGAGGTAAGCGGGATCCTGCTTCTTGAGCACACGGGCCGCCGTGGGTGCCGAGAACATCACCGAGACCTTGTACTTCTCGACCAGGCTCCACCAGATGCCGGCGTCGGGCCGGATGGGCAAGCCCTCGTACATGATGGTGGCCATGCCGTTGATCAGCGGGCCGTAGATGATGTAGCTGTGGCCCACCACCCAGCCGATGTCCGACGTGGAGAAATAGGTCTCGCCCGGTTCGCCCATATAGATGTGCTTCATGGACGCCGCCAGTGCCACGGCGTAGCCTGCGGTGTCGCGCTGAACGCCCTTGGGCTTGCCGGTGGTGCCGCTGGTGTAGAGAATGTAGCTCGGGTGGGTGCTGTCGACCCACTCGCAAGGCACTTGCACATCCATCACCTGGGCACGCTCTGTGGCGTAGTCCACGTCGCGACCGGCCACCGGCGCCAGGTCGGCCAGGCCCCGGTTGACCATCAGCACCCTGGCGGGCTTGTGGCCGGCCAGGTTGATGGCTTCGTCCAGCAGGTGCTTGTAGGGCACCACCTTGCCACCGCGCATGCCGGCGTCGGCGCTGACGATGGCCACCGGCTTGGCGTCATCGATGCGGCTGGCCAGCGAATGGCTGGCGAAACCACCGAACACCACCGAATGGATGGCGCCGATGCGGGCGCAGGCCAGCATGGCGAAGCAGGCTTCGGCGATCATGGGCATGTAGATCAGCACCCGGTCACCCTTGCCCACGCCCTGGCGCTGCAGGATGGCCGCCATGCGGTTCACCTCGGTGTGCAGCTCGCGGAAGCTGTAGGCCTTCTCGGTGTCGGTTTCGGTCGACACAAAGATGAGGGCGTTCTGATCGGCGCGGTCCTTCAGGTGCCGGTCCACCGCGTTGTGGCACAGGTTCGTCTGCCCCCCCACGAACCAGCGCGCAAATGGCGGGTTGCTGTAGTCGCAGACCTGCTCGAAGGGGTGGTGCCAGTCGATCAGTTGGGCCTGTTCGCGCCAGAAACCGTCGCGGTCTTCAATGGAGCGGCGATGGAAGTCGGCGTAGCCCTTGGCTTGGCTCATGATTGTCTCCTGGAAGAAAAACGCGCCCTGGCAGGGCCCAAGGTGACCCTGCCAATCTGAATTCATAATTATGAATATCAGACTTGCGGCACGCTGACAGGCACCGGTGGCTGGCCAACGAACCGGCCACCCATCACTTGATCAGCGCATGCACCTCCCGAAACCGCGGATGATCGGCCGTCTTCAGCCATTCGAAGGCCACCATCTCTGTCGTCAGCAGCTCGGCGCCGGCCGCCGCGAGCCGATCGAACGCAGCATCCCGGTTCCGTTCGGTGCGGGAACCGCAGGCATCGGTCACCACCCAGACATCGAACTCTTGCTCGATCAGCTCCAGCGCCGTCTGAAGCAGACAGACATGCGCCTCGCAACCGGCCACCACCAGCGTGGGCCTTTCGGGCGCAGGGGGGGCGGCAGGCTTCTGAAGATGCCTGGGAAGACTGCGGGCGTTGCCGCCCGAGCTTCGGGCCGCGGGACGCAACCAGTCGGCCAGACCGTCGGCGACGGCGCTGAAGTGCATCTTGCTCAAGGTCCGCTGGCACAGCTCACGAAGGCCCGCGTCGTTGGCGCCGAGTTTCTGCGGGTTCTGCTCCGTGCCCCAGACGGGGACCTCCAGCAGACGTGCGATCCGGGCCAGCCGGATGGCGTTGGCCAGCACCTGGGGGCCATCGTGGATCGCGGGCATGAGACGGGTCTGGTAGTCCACCAGCACCAGCTGGGATTCCTGGGCATCAAGCAGCATGGGTTTCCTTGCGTGTTTTCTGTTGGCTTGTTGCAGCGATTGGAACATCTTTTGACTGGGAGGCACTGCAGAAGATGACAAGAACACCTTTCATATCCGCAAAAAAATCCAGTCGAATCAAGCAATTGCGTGCAAAACTTCTATTGACTTGCGCAATCTGAAGCGATAATCTGCGCCTGATGAGGAGTTGTGCCGCTTTCGTTGTGGTGTCATCGCTGGCCTGGCAGGCGTTGGCCTCGCCTGTCCAGACCGAATACACCGACATGGAGACCCTGCTGGCAGGCAAGGGTTTGCTCGCTCGTGTGCAGGCGCAAGTGGTCGATACCCGCGACACGGCCAGCGAACTGGCCTCCAGCCTGGTGGTTTCTGCCATGGGCTTTCTCGGGGTGCCGTACCGCTTCGGCGGCAACTCTGCGGAAACGGGCCTGGATTGCAGCGGTTTCGTTCGTCTCGTCTTTGAGGAATCGGTGGGCAAGGTGCTGCCCCGCCGGGCGGCCGACCAGGCCGCCGCCACGCAGGTCATTGAACGCCAGGAACTGAAGCCGGGCGACCTGGTTTTCTTCAACACGATGCGTCGGGCCTTCAGTCATGTCGGCATCTACGTCGGCGACGGCCGCTTCATTCACTCGCCACGTGCCGGCGCACACGTGCGTGTGGAAGACATGCGCACGGCTTACTGGTCCAAGCGCTTCAACGGTGCCCGTCGGGTCCTGGCCAGCGACAACATGGCCATCCGCTGATCTCAGAGCGGGTCGTCCAGATACACCTTCGATTTGTCCAGCTTGTAGCTCCAGGGCAAGCCCGCATTCTTCCAGCCGTTGACCACGCGCTGGCCTCTTTGCTTCCCTTCGCGCGCCGTGTCGCCTTCGAAACCGTCGATGACGGTGTACGCCTGCTGAAAGCCGTGCAGGGCCAGCAGCCCGCTGGCGCTGTTGCTGCGGACGCCGGAACGGCAGATCAGGACCACCGCACTGCTCTTGTCGAGGCCCCTGAGCGCCAGTCGCTGCTCAATGTCCTGCACGAAGTGCGGGTTGGACATCTGGATGAACTCGGCCTTGTCGTCGCTCCATTGCCAGATCTCCGGGAACTCAAGAAAAGGCACCTGATAGTCGATGGAAGACGGCACCCCGACGAAAGTCAGCTCGGCCCGGGTGCGGATGTCGATGAACAGCACACCGTCGCCGCCACGCCTCTTCAGTTCGGCGGCCTCTTCGGCGGTGAGATGCAGTCCCGAGGTCGATCTTTTGGTCACGGGGACTTGTTCCGGCTCGATGCCCCAGGCTGTGGTGGCCATCAGTCCAGCGCACCCCAGCAACATCGCATGCAGCGGCCGCAGGCCCCAGAAGGACGGTTTCATTTCTCTTCTCCGATACAAGCTGCCCTGGCCGCGGACGTCTGCCCACCCTGCCGCCATTGCTTGGCATTCGCAGGCATTCGGGACCGCTCGAACGATACGGCCCGAGCAAAGCGCCTAGCACGGGATCCAAGGCATTATTACCATACCGTGCAAGGTATTTATTCTGGTGCCTCGAATCGTCTCAGGCCTTGATGCAGGTCAACCAGCCGACCGACCGCATTCTCTGCCCGTGAACGTTCGCACTCGGCATGCGGAACAGGGACCGATGCTTGTCAGTGACCGTCGCGCTCGAGCTCGGCCATCAGCACACCGGCATGCCGCAGCGCCGTCACCAGATGCCTGAACCGGTGCCTCGGACCCAGCTTGCGCAAGACACCGTGGCGGTTCAGCATGCGCCCCACCGAAGGCTGCAGGCCCACCAGGAAGACATCCGCACCCGAACCCCGGGCGTGGTCAACGATCTCCTCGATGGCCATGGCGGCACTGCCGTCCAGCAGCGGCACGTCCGACAGATCCAGCACCATCACCTTGAAGCTCTCTGTGATGGACAGAGTCCGGCTCATCGACTGGGCTGCCCCGAAACTCATCGGGCCCGAGAGGCGAAAGACCACGATCTGGCCCTTGCTGCCCTCGATCAAACCTTGCTCCTCGGGTCCGAAACCGGCCGCCTGCGCGTCGCCCCCGACCCGGACACCCACAATGCTCTTTTGCTGCAGCACCGACATCATCTGCACAAACTGCAGGCTGGCCATGACCACCCCCACAGCCACTGCGGTGATCAGATCGACCAGCACCGTCAAGGCGAGGACGGTGAACATGAGCACGACCTCTCCGCGCGGGGCGTGGCGCAGGCGCCGGATGTAGTTCCAGTCGATGATGTCGGTGCCCACCTTGAGCAGAATGCCGGCCAGCACGGCGTGCGGAATGTACTCCGCCAGTCCGCCCAGACCCAGGACAATTCCCAGCAGCACCAGCGCATGAATCATCCCGGACAACGGTGTGCGGCCCCCCGCCCGCACATTGACCACCGTGCGCATGGTGGCACCGGCACCAGGAAGACCGCCCATCAGGCCAGCCACCATGTTGCCAATGCCCTGGCCCACGAGCTCGCGGTTCGATTCATGCCGGGTGCGCGTGATGTTGTCGGCCACCAGCGAGGTCAGGAGGGAATCGATGGCGCCGAGGGCGGCCAGCGTGAGTGCGCTGTTCAGCATCATCGGCAATGAAGCCAGATCGAAGGTCGGCAGGCGCGGCGTTGGCAGCCCGGTCGGGATTTCTCCGATGGTGGGGGAGCCGGTGAGCAGGAATGTGCCGAGCAAGGTGCACACAAACAGGGCCACCAGGGGGGCCGGCACCAGCCGGTTGATGCGTGGAGGCGTCAGATAGACGATCAACAGCGTGAGCATGCCCAGCGCGAGCGCGGCCAGGGAAAAGGTGCTCAACTGATCGGGCAGCCGCCCGATGGCGGCCAGGGGATTGCCGCCCTGCCCGATATGGCCCAGAAAGGGCCCGAGCTGAATGATGACAATGATGCATCCGATCCCGCTCATGAAACCCGAAATCACCGGGTATGGCACGAGCCGGATGTACTGTCCCAACCGCAACACACCGAACAGGATCATGAAGGCACCGGCCATCATGATCACGGTGAACGCCATGGCCGGGCTGTGCGCGTACTGCGCGATCACCGACGCGGCAATCACGGTCATCGGGCCGGTAGGCCCGGACACTTGGGCGGGTGTCCCCCCGAACAGGGCTGCAAAAAAGCCCACGAAGATGGCGCCGTAGAGTCCCGCAATCGGCCCCGCGCCCGAGGCGACCCCGAACGCCAAGGCCAAAGGCAGCGCGACGATGGCCGCTGTCACCCCTCCGAACAAGTCCCCGCGCAGGTTGTTGAAATGCAGTCCGTAAAAGGGTTTCATGGCCTTTGGCTTGCTTTTTCGGCGTACTCGCCTCTGTCTCCTCGACGGTCATTTTGGCATGGTCGGCTGCATAGACCCGAGCGCCAGTCGATCGGGCGAAAAAAAAAGCCTGCCGGGCGGTCGCGCCGGCAGGCCTGCACCCCCCTTGGATCCTCAGCCGTAGATGCCCAGGTTGCGCCTCTCGAAGTTGCCCAGATTCGGGAAGATCCTGTTGAGATCGCTGTCGCCGACACCGAACCAGCGGCCCAGGGTGGCCCCAAACTGATCCACGGCGATCTGGGGAATCCAGTTGCCCCGGTTGCCGTAGGAGTCGGCGTGCCTGAAGCCATATTCGGGGAATCGGCCAAAGATCTGCCCGCCCCGCAATCCGGCTCCGCCGTAAACGAAATGGTGGGCCCCCCAGGCATGGTCGGTGCCATTGCCGTTGCTGTCAAAGGTTCTGCCGAAATCGGAGGCGGTGAACAGCGTGACGTTGTCGCGCAGCCCCAGCGCCGTCACCTGCTCGTCGAAGTAACCCAACGCATGCGAAATCTGGGCCATGAGGCGGGCGTGGTTGCCGTTCTGGAAGTCGTGGGTGTCGAAGCCGCCGATGCTGACGAAAAAGATCTGGCGGCGGGTGCCCAGTTGCTCGCGCGCCGCCATGGTGCGCAGCACCGTGCGCAGCTGGGTGGCCAGGCCATTGTTCGCCACCTGGCGGTTCTGGGGATTGAGGTAGCCGTCGGGCGGCGGCACGCGGGAGGCGGTCGCGTTGAAGGCCTCCGAGAAGGCGGCCTGCGCGTCGATGGAGCGACCGGTGATCGCTGCGTAGTCCCGGGCGATCAGATGCTGGCTGCCCTCTCCTCTGATCAGTTTTTCGAAGTTCTGTGCGGCGGCAGATGAACCGAACAACTGACCTGTCAGCCCCCCGATGGCGGTGGCACCGTTGTTGCCACTGACCTGATACTGGAACGTCTGCTGACCGGCCAGGAACACGGCGTTGCCCGATGCGGAGATGTTGGTGAACAGTGTGTTGCTGTTGCGGGAAGCCAGCATGTCGCCCAGCCTACCGCCCCATCCTGTGCGAGCACCTTCCGCGGCGAGCGCCTGCCACAGGTACTGCTGATCGTTGTGCGACTCGATCTGAGGTGGACGACGCCGAATCCTGAATTCGTCCCGGTGGGCAATCGGTTCAACAAGGGGGCCGACGTTGGCCACGATCGACAAACGGCCCGACGCGAACAGTCCTTGCACCGCCGACATGGAGGGATGCAGGGCGAACGTCCGCCCGACGTTCTGCGCGGAAGAGACGCCATTCGCGGGGCTGATGGGAAGAATCCCGCCCAATGCGTCGGGCGAGCCGGCCACCGCAGCGTCGTTGGGGGGAGTTCCGGCGGGACGCAGCGCCAGAGGATCCGGATCCCTCTGTCGGGCGCTGACGTACTGGGCCCAGGACTCGGTGTCGGTGGCAAGCACCATGTTGGCAGCGTCGTTGCCGCCAAACAGGAACAGGCAGACGATGGCACGGTAGTCGCTGGTCTGTGCTGCCGCCGTGCTCATGGCCATCAAGTTGAGGGCGAGTGGTGCGGCAGCGGCACCTGCCGCGCCGGACAGCATGGCCGCATGCCGGAGAAACTCGCGTCGGGAGGCATCGTGACGGGACATGATCGGACTCCTTCTCACTTCTGTGCCAAGTATTCGGGGGCGGCCATGGTCAGCAGCACGGCGATGTAGACCCGGTCGCGCAAGGCGTTGTCGATCGTGCTCTGGTTCGTGATGGCTCCCGAGCTGTTTCGGGTGGGAGCGGGCACTGCACGTGAGGACACCGCCTCGACCACCAGTGTCCGGGACTGTGCGCCCAATTGACCGCCGGTGAGCAACAGATTCAGGCGATCCACCAATGCCGCAGGATCAGAGGCCAATGCGAGTTCACGGCCATAGCCGTGCCGCACATCGCGGTTGTTGTCAATGGTCAGCCGGGTGTGCATGAAGTTGAGGTACCCGGCCACGGAAACTTCGTGGACCAGCTGCATTTCAGGTGCATTCAGATTTCGCGCCGCCAGCTCGGAATTCGGAGGAACGTAACCTGGTCGAAAGAAGTTGAAAACCGAATTCGAATGCATGGGTGTCTGGCCCAGGCTGTTCTCGGGGTTGCTGGTGTTACCGATGCCGGTGAAGTTGCCGGACTGCGAGCGCGCCTCGAAAGCCCGAAGAAAATTCGCCATCCGAAGCACCGGTTCGCGCAGCTTGCCGTCGGTATTGCTGGCCGACGGCAGACGGGCGTCGCTGTCAAGCAGGATGGCCCGGATCACGGCCTTCATGTCACCTCGCGGCGTACCGCCCTGTCCGTTGAAAGCGCGGGCACAACGTTCGACGTGACCTGGGCGCGGGTTGCTGGTCACGAGCCGCTGGATGAGCTGATGGCAGATGAAAGGGCCGACATTCGGATGGTTGAACAGCGTGTTCATGGCCAGACGCAAACTCACCTCGGGCTCGGGCCGGTTCTGAGCCGGGACATTGACACCCAGGAAGCGCTTGGGCGACGTGGAGTGGTGATGCGCGTAGCTTTGCATTGAGCGCGTGGCACTGGCTGCAGGATTGCGCTGCCCGTTGAAGCGGGCCTCGTCCAGATCGGGCCCGGCCCAGCTCCATCCGGTGAAGACCTTGGCAAGCTCCGAAACATCTTCCGAAGAGTAGGTCGGGACCGGCTGGCCGTTGACCCGGCGCGGTGTGCCATCCAGGTTGAGCTGGTTCAATCCGATGGTGAACAGTTGCATCACCTCGCGCGCATAGTTCTCGTCCGGCAGACGGCCGCTGGCAGGGTCCTCCTTGCGGTTGCGCAGATGCGTCAGGTACAGGCCCATCATCGGGTGCAGCGACACGTCCTCGAGGAGGTCGCGGAAATTTCCGAACGAGTGCCGGACCAGCGTGTCGTAATAGGACGCGACACCCCGAGGGAATCTCGCCACCTCCGGTTCGTTGAACGAAATCACGAAGATCTGCGACAGGGCGAAGGCCACGCGTTGACGCAACTGGTCGTCCGCTGAGACCGCGTGTTTCCAGAACGCCTCAATGAAATGATTGCCATTGCCGCCGTTGTCCCCTCGGGCCACCAGGTGGTTCAGGTACCCGTTGGGGTTGAGGGGCACGGCGAATTGCTCTTCGACCCAGGTTCGGTAGCCCACCTGCTGCACGTCGGCGATGTCCTGTTCCGTGGCACCAAAGGTGGCCTGGTGAAGGAAACGTGACGCGGCCGCAGGCGTCATCAGGCCCAGGTCAGCGGAGGAATGGCGGTTGGCGTTGCTGTCTTCCCCGCCGCCGCACGCTGCCAAAGCCAGTAGCAATGAGCCGGTGAGCAGGCGCCAGGACAAAGACCGCGCCCGGCTGCAAGTCTTCCGGGCATCAGGCAGTGAATGGGAATCCATGAGCCCTCCAACAAAGGTGGCGTGACAATGACGTTACAAACGACAGATGCGGCGCATGCCACGCCGCTCACAAGGCGCGTCAGCTGTATACCGGCTGGTCCACACGGCACCCTCTGATGAGCCTGACGATGAACACTTCACGGCATCAGGATCTGTGTTCCATCCGGCGCGAAGTGTCATGTAGGCGGACGACAGGCCAAGCACCTTTCTGACCGAAGGCAGCCGTTGGGGGGCAATTGGCAGAGCAATTGAAACAAGACCTTTCAATGGCTTGTCTTTGTAATCCGATGATCGTGCACCATCCGCCTAGCATGGCCCCCCCACCTGAGGATGGAGTCCACCGGTCTGCTTGTGGGAAATACGATAGGACCCGCTCGCTCGCCCGACCGGAGGAAGACTCCGGATCAGGAAGGGGACGAGGTCTGGGACCCCGATTTTTTCCACCGCCGCAACAAGCGCAAGGCCCAGAGCAGGCTCAGGACCAACGCGAAGAACAGCACGTCGGCGTAATCGCTCTTTCCGCTGCGCATCCAGAAGAAGTGAAGCAGGGCAAGCGCAGCGATCAGATGGACGCTGGCATGCAGACGCTTCCAGCGCGTGGCACCCAGCCTCTTCACGGCACCGTTGAAGGAGGTGGCCGCCAGGGGCAGCATGAGCAGCACGGCCAGGCTGCCCACCAGGATGAAGGGCCTCTGAAGCACATCGGCCCAGGTCTGGGCCAGGCCCCACTCCATGTCCAGCCACAAGTACACGGTGAAGTGCTGCACCGCATAGGCAAAACTCCACAGGCCCAGACCTCTGCGCAGCAAGGCCCATTCAGGACGCCCGGTCCATTGCCTCAGTGGTGTGATGGACAAGGTCAGGCAAAGCATGATCAGGGTCCACTCCCCGAGACCGCGAATCAGGGCCTCGGCCGGATTGGCCCCCAGCCGGTCGGTCAGCGCCGCGAACCACAGCCAAAGGGCCGGCGCACCTGCAAGCGCCAGCAGAAACGGCTTGACCCGCCTGAGCCGCATCGGCCTGCCGCTGCCCGGGCTCAGAAGGAGCGGCGCAGGTCCATGCCCGCGTACAACTGGCCGACCTGGGCCTCGTAGCCATTGAACAGCTGGGTCCTGTGCCGGCGAGCGGTCAAACCGCCCTCGCCTATCCGGCGCTCGGTCGCCTGGCTCCAGCGCGGGTGATGCACATCCGGATTGACGTTGGAATAGAACCCATACTCGTCGGGCGCCGACTTCACCCATGAGGTCGCCGGCTGCTGCTCGACAAAGCGGATGCGGACCACGGACTTGCCGCTCTTGAATCCGTATTTCCAGGGAATCACCATGCGCACGGGTGCTCCGTTCTGGTTCGGCAGCACCTCGCCGTACATGCCGAAGGTGAGCAGGGTCAACGGGTGCCGGGCTTCATCGAGCCGAAGGCCTTCCACATAGGGCCAGTCGAGGATGCGCGCGCGCACACCCGGCATGGTCTCGGGGTCCACCAGGGTGTGGAACTCGATGTACCTGGCGCTGCCCAGCGGCTGCACTGCCTCGATCAGGTGCGAGAGCGAGTAGCCGACCCAGGGAATCACCATGGACCAGCCTTCGACACACCGCATCCGGTAGATGCGCTCCTCCATCGGGGACAGCTTGAGCAGGTCTTCCAGGTCGAAAACACGCGGTTTTCCCACCAGGCCTTCCACCGACACGGTCCAGGGACGGACCTTCATGCGGTGCGCATGGCGCGCCGGGTCGGACTTGTCCATGCCGAACTCGTAGAAGTTGTTGTACGAGGTCGCATCCTTGTAGGGGGTGATCTTTTCGAGGGTACGGGCGCCATCGACCGCACTGGCACGCCCCTTCAGCGGTGACAGCACACCGGGTGCCGCCGTGGCAGCGCGGGCCGGTGGCGCCCAGGCCATGGTCGAGGCCAGGGTGGCGCCCGCTGCCGCCGAAAGCATCCACTGCCGACGGCTGAGGTAGGCCTGCCTGGGTGTGATGTCGCTGGCAACGGGGTGGATGAATCCGGACGCGGCGTTTCGGATGATCACGGCAACACTCCTGAAACTGAACTCGGTCCCCAGTTTGGCACAAACACAATAACCGCTGCTCCGCAGCGGTACAGGGGCAGCTTCGGGTAACCCGTCGTTCGCATGAAAAGCTCGGGCTACCTGCTTGTCTGATCAAACAGCCTTTGATAGGGTTCAGACCCACCACAGTTTCGATCATCCTTGCCCGGCTCCTCGAACATAAGAAGCGGTGGAGTTCAGGGCCAGGTGGGCCCCTTCACCCGTCGATATCCCTTCGGAGCATCGCCCATGAACACGCTGACCAAACTCGCCCTCGGCATGCTGGGACATCTGCATGGCCAGCCTGTCGCCGGAGAGTCATTGGGTGAGTTGCCCCTGCCTGCGGCGGATACAACGGGTGGTCTGCCGCTGATGCAGGCGCTGCGCCGGCGGCACTCGGCTCGCGAGTTCAGTCCCGAAGCGCTGACACCCCAGGAGCTGTCCAATGTGCTGTGGGTCGCGGCAGGCATCAACCGAACCTCACTCGGCGGCCGTACCGCGCCCTCGGCGCTGAACGCGCAGGAAGTCGACCTGTACGTCGCTTTGCCGCAGGGCCTGTACCGCTACGAAGCGCCGCGCCACACCCTCCTGCTGATGAAGGCCGAGGACGTGCGCCAGGTCACCGGATACCAGGACTTTGTGGACACCGCACCGCTGGATCTGATCTTCGTCGCCGACCACAGCCGCATGAAGATGGTTCCCGCTTCCTCGCGCGAGTCCTTTGCCTCGGTCGCTGCGGGCGCGATGGCCCAGAACGTCTACCTGTGGTGCGCTTCGGCGGGTCTCGCAACAGTGGTGCGTGCCTGGTTCGACCGCAGCGCCTTGATGCACGCGATGCAGCTGACGCCGGATCAGCAGATCCTGCTCACGCAGACGGTGGGACGGCCACCCGCGCCGCCGGCGTGACCCCAACCCGCAGCGTCAGGGGTCACCTGACACGGGTGATGATGACGCGACAACAGGAAGCCCCGAACGGCTTCCCGTCCGGGGCTTCAGTCTGCTTGGCGCAAAAGCGTTTTACCGCTTGGCCGGTGGCAAGTCGGTACACGACCCGTGCGCCACTTCCGCCGCCATGCCGATGCTTTCGCCCAGTGTGGGGTGCGGGTGGATGGTCTTGCCGATGTCCACCGCGTCGGCGCCCATTTCGATGGCCAGCGCAATCTCGCCGATCATGTCGCCGGCGTGGGTGCCCACCATGCCGCCGCCCAGGATCTTGCCGTGGCCATGGGCCTCTGGCGAGTCGTCGAACAGCAGCTTGGTGAAGCCTTCGTCGCGGCCGTTGGCAATGGCGCGACCCGAAGCCGTCCACGGGAACAAGCCCTTCTTCACCTTGATGCCCTGCGCCTTGGCCTGGTCCTCGGTCAGACCCACCCAGGCCACCTCGGGGTCGGTATAGGCCACACTGGGGATCACGCGGGCGTTGAAGGCGGCCGCGGCCAGCTCCTGGTTACCCTGCAGTTCACCGGCGATGACCTCCGCCGCCACGTGCGCCTCGTGCACCGCCTTGTGCGCCAGCATGGGCTGTCCCACGATGTCGCCGATGGCGAAGATGTGCGGCACGTTGGTGCGCATCTGGATGTCGACGTTGATGAAGCCGCGGTCGGTCACCGCCACGCCGGCCTTGTCGGCAGCGATTTTCTTGCCGTTGGGCGTGCGGCCCACGGCCTGCAGCACCAGGTCGTAGGTGCCTTCGCTCTTGCTGCCATCCAGACCCTCGAATTGCACCTGGATGCCTTCGGGCGTGGCCGTGGCGCCCACGGTCTTGGTCTTCAACATGATGTTGTCGAAGCGGCCCTTGTTCATCTTTTCCCAGACCTTCACCAGGTCGCGATCAGCGCCCTGCATCAGGCCGTCCATCATCTCGACAACGTCCAGGCGGGCACCCAGCGTGCTGTACACCGTGCCCATCTCCAGGCCGATGATGCCGCCGCCGACGATCAGCATCTTCTTGGGCACGCCCTTCAGCGCCAGCGCACCGGTCGAGTCCACGATGCGATCGTCCTGCGGGAAGAACGGCAGGCGCACGGCCTGCGAGCCGGCGGCGATGATCGCGCGCTTGAAGGCCACGACCTTCTTGGTCCCAGTCTTGTCCTGGCCCGTGCCGGTCGTCTCTTCCACTTCGACATGGTTCGGGCCGACAAAAGCACCATAACCGCGCACGGTGGTGACCTTGCGCATCTTGGCCATGGCGGCCAGACCACCGGTGAGCTTGGTGATCACCTTTTCCTTGTGGCCGCGCAGCTTTTCGATGTTGACCACCGGGCGGCCGAACTCCACCCCCAGGTCCGCCATGTGGCTCACTTCATCCATCACGGCAGCCACGTGCAGCAAGGCCTTGGACGGGATGCAGCCCACGTTCAGGCAGACACCGCCCAGCTGGGCGTAGCGCTCGACGATCACGACCTTCAGGCCGAGATCCGCAGCGCGGAAGGCGGCCGAATAACCGCCAGGGCCGGCGCCCAGCACCAGCACATCGCATTCGATGTCGGCCGAGCCGCCGTAGCTGGCGGCCGTGGGGGCCACCACCGACGCAGCGGCCGGGGCCGCTGCGGGTGCACTTGCAGGCGCAGGTGATGCGGCTGGAGCGGGAGCCGCCGCAGCGCCCTCCGCGTCCAGCACCAGCACGATCGAGCCTTCGCTGACCTTGTCGCCCAGCTTGACCTTGAGCTCTTTCACAACGCCGGCGTGCGAAGACGGGATCTCCATCGAGGCCTTGTCGGACTCGACCGTGATGAGGCTCTGCTCCGCCTTGACGGTGTCGCCCGGCTTGACCAGCAGTTCGATGACCGCGACCTCGTCGAAGTCGCCGATGTCGGGAACCTTGATGTCCATGAGTGCCATGTTCAGGGTCCCTTCTTAGAGCAGCACACGGCGGAAGTCGCCGAGGATCTGGCCGAGGTAGGCGTTGAAGCGCGCCGCGGCAGCGCCGTCGATCACGCGGTGGTCCCAGGTCAGCGACAGCGGCAGCATCAGGCGCGGCACGAAAGCCTTGCCGTCCCACACCGGCTCCATCTGGCTCTTGCAGACGCCCAGGATGGCGACTTCGGGCGCGTTGATGATGGGCGTGAAGTAGCGGCCACCGATGCCACCCAGGCTGGAGATGGTGAAGGTGGCGCCGGACATGTCGGCCGGGCCGAGCTTGCCGTCGCGCGCCTTCTTGGCGAGTTCACCCATTTCCTGGCTGATCTGCAGCACGCCCTTCTTGTCGGCGTCCTTGATGACGGGCACGACCAGGCCGTTGGGCGTGTCGGCCGCAAAACCGATGTGCCAGTAGTTCTTGTAGACCAGCGCATCGCCGTCCAGCGAGCTGTTGAACTCGGGGAACTTCTTGAGCGCGGCGACCGACGCCTTGATCAGGAAGGCCAGCATCGTGACCTTGATGCCGCTCTTCTCGTTTTCCTTGTTGGTCGCCACGCGGAAGGCTTCGAGGTCGGTGATGTCGGCGTCGTCGTGGTTGGTGACGGCCGGGATCATCACGGCGTTGCGCAACAGGTTGGCGCCGCTGATCTTCTTGATGCGGCCCAGTTCCTTGCGCTCGATCGGGCCGAACTTGGCGAAGTCCACCTTGGGCCAGGGGATCAGGCCCAGCTCGGAGCCGCCACCGCCAGCGGAACCGGATGCGGCCGGGGCCTTGGCGGCCTGCGCCTTGGTCTGCAGGCTGCCGGCCATGACCGACTTGGTGAAGGACTGGATGTCTTCGGCCGTGATGCGGCCCTTGGGGCCCGAACCCTTGACCTCGTCCAGCGGCACACCCAGTTCGCGGGCGAACTTGCGGACGGAAGGCGACGCATGCGGCAGGCCCAGCGCCGGGGTGGCGGTGGGGTTGTGGGCCGGCGCGGCGGCCGAAGCCGACACAGCGGCAGCGACCGGAGCGGATACCGCCGCCGGCGCAGCAGCAGGCACAGTCGCCGGGGCAGCGGTGGCCGGTACCGGTGCGCCAGCGCCTGCAGCGCCTTCCAGAATGGCCAGCAGATCCCCGATGTTGACCTTGTCGCCCACCTTGACCTTGAGCTCCTTGAGCACGCCGGCGTGCGATGACGGGATCTCCATGGAGGCCTTGTCGGACTCCACGGTGATCAGGCTCTGTTCCACCTTGATGCTGTCACCAGGCTTCACGAAGACCTCAATGACGGCGACATCCTTGAAGTCGCCGATGTCGGGCACTCGCACCTCGACCGGGCCGGTGGCTGCCGGTGCAGCCACCGGAGCGGCGACCGGAGTCGCCACAGGAGCGGGTGCCGAGGCGGCAGGGGCCTCAGCGGCCGGTGCAGGGGCAGCTGCGTCACCAGCGGCTTCCACCACCAGCACCACCGAGCCTTCGCTGACCTTGTCACCCAGCTTGACCTTGAGTTCCTTCACCACCCCCGCCGCGCTCGACGGGATCTCCATCGAGGCCTTGTCGCTCTCGACCGTGATCAGCGACTGCTCGGCCTTGACCGAGTCACCCACCTTGACCAGCAGCTCGATGACTGCCACTTCGTCGAAGTCGCCGATGTCCGGGACTTTCACTTCTACCAGTGCCATGTTCTTGTCTCCGGTTGATCAGGCGTACAGAGGATTCACTTTTTCGGTCTTGATGCCGTATTTGCCGATGGCTTCGGCCACCTTGGCCATCGGGATCTTGCCTTCGTCGGCCAGTGAACGCAGCGCGGCGACCACGATGTAGTGGCGGTTGATTTCGAAATGCTCGCGCAGCTTGTTGCGGAAATCGCTGCGGCCAAAACCGTCGGTGCCCAGCACCTTGTACGAGCGGCCCTTGGGGATGAAAGGACGGATCTGCTCGGCGTAGTTCTTCATGTAGTCGGTCGAAGCGACCACCGGACCCGCGTGGGGCGCCAGCTGTTGCGCCACAAAAGGCATGCGCTGCGGCTCGGTCGGGTGCAGGAGGTTCCAGCGCTCGCAATCCTGGCCGTCACGGGTCAGTTCGTTGAAGCTCGGGCAACTCCACACATCGGCCTGCACGCCCCAGTCGGTGGCCAGCAGTGCCTGCGCGGCGATGCTCTCGCGCAGGATGGAACCTGAACCCAGCAGTTGTACCCGCTTGTCGCCTTCGGCGCCCGGCCTGCACAGGTACATGCCCTTGATGATCTGCTCTTCGGTGCCCGGGGTCAGGCCCGGCATCGCGTAGTTCTCGTTGAGCAGGGTCAGGTAGTAGAAGACATTTTCCTGCTTCTCCACCATGCGCTTCAAGCCGTGGTGCAGGATCACACCGACTTCGTGAGCGAAGCTCGGGTCGTAGCTGATGCAGTTCGGGATGGTGCCGGCCAGGATGTGACTGTGGCCGTCCTCGTGCTGCAGGCCCTCGCCGTTCAGCGTGGTCCGCCCCGAAGTGCCGCCCAGCAGGAAACCGCGCGCCTGCATGTCACCGGCGGCCCAGGCCAGGTCGCCGATGCGCTGGAACCCGAACATCGAGTAGTACACGTAGAACGGCACCATGATGCGGTTGCTCGTGCTGTAGCTGGTGGCCGCCGCGATCCAGCTGCTCATGCCGCCGGCCTCGTTGATGCCCTCCTGCAGGATCTGACCGGCCTTGTCTTCCTTGTAGTACATCACCTGGTCCTTGTCCACCGGGGTGTACAACTGGCCCGCCGGGTTATAGATGCCGACCTGGCGGAACAGGCCTTCCATGCCGAAGGTGCGGGCCTCGTCCACCAGGATGGGCACCACGCGCGGGCCCAGGGCCTGGTCGCGCAGCAGCTGCGTCAGGAAACGCACATAGGCCTGGGTGGTGGAAATCTCGCGGCCTTCGGCGGTCGGCTCCAGCACGGCCTTGAAGGTCTCCAGCGAGGGCACGGTGAAGCTCTCGTCGGCCTTCACCCGGCGCTTGGGAAGGTAGCCGCCGAGGGCCCGGCGGCGTTCGTGCAGGTACTTCATTTCCGGCGTGTCATCGGCCGGCTTGTAGAACGGAATCTTGGGCAGCTCGCTGTCCGGAATCGGGATGTTGAAGCGGTCACGGAAGATCCGGATGTCATCGTCCGTCAGCTTCTTGGTCTGGTGCACGGTGTTCTTGCCTTCGCCGGCCTTGCCCATGCCATAGCCCTTGATGGTCTTGATCAACAGCACGGTCGGCTGCCCCTTGTGGTTCACCGCCTTGTGATAGGCTGCATAGACCTTGTGCGGATCGTGGCCGCCGCGGCGCAGGGCCCAGATCTCGTCGTCGGTCATGTGGGCCACCAGCTCGAGCGCCTTGGGGTCGCGACCGAAGAAGTGCTTGCGCACATAGGCGCCGTCGTTGGCCTTGAAGGCCTGGTAGTCGCCGTCCAGGGTCTCCATCATGATCTTGCGCAGGGCACCTTCCTTGTCGCGCGCCAGCAGCGGGTCCCAGTTGGAGCCCCAGAGCACCTTGATCACGTTCCAGCCGGAGCCGCGGAATTCGCCCTCAAGCTCCTGCACGATCTTGCCATTGCCACGCACCGGGCCGTCCAGACGCTGCAGGTTGCAGTTGATGACGAAGATCAGGTTGTCCAGGTTCTCGCGCGCGGCCAGGCTGATGGCGCCCAGCGACTCGACCTCATCCATCTCGCCGTCGCCGCAGAACACCCAGACCTTGCGGTTCTCGGTGTTGGCAATGCCGCGGGCGTGCAGGTATTTCAAGAAGCGTGCCTGGTAGATCGCCATCAGCGGGCCCAGGCCCATGGACACGGTCGGGAACTGCCAGAACTCGGGCATCAGCTTCGGGTGCGGGTAGCTTGACAGGCCTTGGCCGTCCACCTCCTGACGAAAGTGCAACAACTGTTCCTCGGTCAGGCGCCCTTCGAGATAGGCGCGGGCATACACACCCGGGGCCACGTGGCCCTGGATGTAGATGCAGTCACCCCCGTGGTTTTCGGACTCGGCGTGCCAGAAGTGGTTGAAACCTGCACCGAACATGTGGGCCAGGGAGGCGAAAGAGCCGATGTGGCCGCCCAGGTCGCCACCGTCGTCGGGGTTGTGGCGGTTGGCCTTGACCACCATGGCCATCGCGTTCCAGCGCATGTAGGCGCGCAGGCGTTCCTCGATCTCGATGTTGCCGGGACAACGCGCCTCTTCGGTCGGTTCGATGGTGTTCACGTAACCGGTGTTGGCCGAGAACGGCAGGTCGATGCTGTTCTGGCGGGCTTCCTCCAGCAACTGTTCCAGCAGGTAATGCGCCCGCTCGGGCCCTTCCTTGTCGATGACGGCGGCCAGCGCCTCCATCCATTCGCGGGTTTCCTGGGGATCAACGTCGCCGGGAGCCAAGGGGGGAATCGCTGACATGTGCTGTCTCCTGATGGTTGCTTGAGGATCGATGGCTGTGCGCCACAGTTTGCCGGATTCTGGCACAAGCTGGGATCAATTTCAATATGAGGTACGTGATTTCATATTATGACTTTCCGTGGAAGGCAAGGCGCATCACATGTGCGCGCCAGCCAAAGCCATCACGTAGACTCGGGTCCGATGATTCCGACCTCCGCACCGGCCAAACACCGGCGATTCCTGCCCGGCCCTGCCGGCTGGTGGCAGCGCTGGTGGCGACGCCTGCCACCCTCGCGCCAGGACCGGTTCGCCACCCTCGGCCCCCTGCTGGCCGTCCTGCTTTTTCTCTCGGCCATCGTGGTGGCCATCAGCTACCTGCGCTTCGAGGAGCTTGAGCGCGAGCAGGAAGCGGTCACCCGGGATGTCGAATACGCGCAGCAACGCCTGCGACTGCGCCTGCTGGAACGCCAGGAGCAACTCATGCGCCTGGCGCGCGAGTTGGGCAACAACGAAATCGGCGCCGACGAGTTCGAGTTTCAGGCCGAATCGCTCATCAGCCAGTTCCCCGAGCTGCAAGCCATCAGTTGGGTGGACGCCAGGCGCACCGTGCTCGTCAGCCACGCTTCGCCCAGCGCCCCCTTGTCCATGGTCCGCGCTCCGCAAAGCACGCTCGGCCCGGGCGACACCGACGGATCCTTCGACCTGGCACGCGACCTGAGGCAACCCATCTACTCCCGGCCGCTGGGAGAGACCCCAGGCGATGCCAGCCTCATGCTCCAGATTCCCCTGAGCGAGCAAGGACGCTTCGCCGGGACGGTCATGGGGGAGTATTCCATCGACGGACTGCTTCGCTTCGGGATCCCGCCCGAGGTCATGGCACGTTACGCGGTCGCCCTGCTCGATGACAGCGGTCGGGTGCTGGCCGGACAACTGCAGCCGCCCGACACCGTACTGCGAATGCTGCCGTGGTCACAGCGCCCCCTGGAGCACGAGGTACCGGTTTCGCCCGTGGGAAACGGCTTGATTCTCAAGGCCCAGGGCTACCGGACATCACAGGACATCGTCGGCAGCGGCTTCTTCTGGGTGATCGGCGCCTTGAGCGCCCTCACCGTCTGGATGCTGCTGGGCACCTGGCGACACACCCGCCGCCGTGTCCAGGCCCAACGCGCCCTGGTGGCAGAAACCAACTTCCGCCGCGCGATGGAAAACTCGATGCTGACTGGCATGCGAGCGTTGGACCTGCAAGGCCGAATCACCTATGTCAACCCGGCCTTTTGTGCCATGACCGGCTGGACCGAGAGCGAACTGGTGGGGCGCACGGCGCCCTTTCCCTACTGGCCGGAAGACGACCACGAACTCCTGGCAGCCCGCCTCGACGACGAATTGCACGGACGATCCGCGCCGGGAGGTTTCGAGGTCCGGGTGCAACGCCGCGACGGCAGCATCTTCGATGCCCGCATGTATGTCTCGCCCCTGATCGATGCCCTCGGGGTTCAGACAGGATGGATGACGTCGATGACCGACATCACCGAGCCCAAGCGGATCCGCGAGGAGCTCTCGGCCTCCTACGAGCGCTTCACCACCGTGCTCGAAAGCCTGGATTCGGCGGTCTCGGTAGCTCCCCTGGGCAGCAACGAAGTCCTGTTTGCCAACAAGATGTACCGCCTCTGGTTCGGTACCCGAGGTCAGGGACACCGCCAACTGGTCGACATGGCCGGCAACCAGCCCAGCCCCAGCCCCGACGAGGGCGACGCGGTCGACTCGTTCGCCGGCATGCCCACCGACGCGCTGACCGATGCCGGAACCGAGAACGCCGAGGTGTTCATCGAAGAGCTCGACCGCTGGCTGGAAGTGCGCACTCGTTACCTGACCTGGGTTGATGGCCGTCTGGCCCAGATGGTGATTGCCAGCGACATCACGCCGCGACGCCATGCGGAGGAACAGGCGGCACGGCAGGCCGAGCGCGCCCAGACGGCCAGCCGCCTGATCACCATGGGCGAGATGGCTTCCAGCGTGGCTCACGAACTCAACCAGCCGCTGACAGCCATCAGCAACTACTGCAACGGGATGATCTCCCGGCTGCAGGAGCAGCGGATTTCACAGGAGGAGCTGCTGGCTGCGCTGGACAAGACAGCCCGCCAGGCCCAGAGGGCCGGGCAGATCATCCAGCGCATTCGTGCCTTCGTCAAACGCAGCGAACCCAACCCCACCCTGTCCGATGTGGCCCAGATGGTCAGCAATGCGCTCGAACTGGCAGACATCGAATTGCGGCGGCAACAGGTCAGACTCAGTCCGTACGTCGCCGCCCGCATGCCGCGCCTGATGGTCGACCCGATCCTGATCGAGCAGGTCCTGATCAATCTGCTCAAGAACGCGGGTGAAGCCATCGCACAGGCGGGACGTCCCCAAGGGCAACGTCTGGTCGAACTGCGCGTGGCACCGCGGATGCTGGATGGACAGGAGGTGGTCGAGTTCGAGGTCCGCGACACCGGTAACGGAGTCCCCGCAGAAATGATCGAACGCATCTACGAGGCCTTCTACAGCACCAAGAGCGAAGGCATGGGTATCGGCCTGAAGCTGTGTCGCAGCATCGTGGAATCGCACCACGGCCGGATGCATGTCGAGAACATCTACAATGGCACGGAGGTGGTGGGTTGCTGCTTCAGTTTCTGGATACCAGTGGCCTCCCGCCTGCAGGCGACCGAACCCCCTGCCCTGCCGCCGGTAGATACAGAAAGAGCGAGATGAGTTTGATCCCCAAGAAAGGCACCGTCTACGTGGTCGACGACGACGAGGCCGTGCGAGACTCCCTGCAATGGCTGCTTGAGGGCAAGGATTACCGGGTCAGGTGCTTCGAATCGGCAGAGTCTTTCCTCAGTCGCTATGACCCTCGGGAAGTGGCCTGTCTCATTGCCGACATCCGCATGGGCGGCATGAGCGGCATGGAACTGCAGGAGCGCCTGATGGAGCGCCATTCACCGCTGCCCATCGTGTTCATCACCGGTCACGGCGACGTGCCGATGGCAGTCGAGTCGATGAAGCGCGGCGCCCTCGACTTCATCCAGAAGCCCTTCAAGGAGGACCAGCTGGTCGGTCTGGTCGAGCGCATGCTCGAACACGCAAGAGAAGCCTTTGCCACCCACCAGGAGGCTGCCAACCGGGACGCCTTGCTGTCGAAGCTGACCAGTCGGGAAGCACAGGTTCTCGAACGCATCGTCGCCGGGCGCCTGAACAAGCAGATTGCCGACGACCTGGGCATCAGCATCAAGACGGTGGAGGCGCACCGGGCCAACATCATGGAAAAGCTCGGCGCCAACACGGTGGCCGACCTCCTCAAGATCGCGCTGGGACAGACCCCGGCCAAGGTCTGACCGCCCCATACCCCGTCCGGAACATCATCGCCCGCCGCAACGCGGGCGTTTTTATTGAGACGATACCCACAGGACTCCGACACCCATGACCGCACAGATCATCGACGGCCTCGCGCTGTCACGCCGGATACGCAGCGAAATCGCCACCCGTGTGCAAGCCCTCAAAGATCGCGGGTGCACACCTGGTCTGGCGGTCATCCTGGTCGGCGACGACCCGGCCTCGGCTGTCTACGTGCGCAACAAGGTCAAGGCCTGCGCTGAGACCGGCATGCACTCGGTGCTCGAAACCTGGCCAGCCGGCATGACGGAATCCGAGCTGCTGGCCCGGGTGCAGGCGCTGAACGAAGACCCGTCCATTCACGGCATCCTGGTTCAGCTTCCCTTGCCAGGCCACATCCATGCCCAGCGGGTGATCGAGGCCATCGCACCCGCCAAGGATGTCGACGGTTTCCATGTCGCCAGTGCCGGTGCCCTGATGACAGGCCTGTCCGGATTCTGGCCCTGCACACCCTACGGGTGCATGAAGATGCTCGAATCCATCGGCTACGACCTGCGGGGCAAGCATGCGGTCGTCATCGGGCGCAGCAACATTGTCGGCAAACCCATGGCCATGATGCTGTTGCAGCAGAACGCCACCGTGACCATCTGCCACAGTGCCACCGCGGACCTCAAGGCCATCACCCTTCAGGCGGACGTGATCGTGGCAGCGGTCGGAAAGCGACAGCTGGTCACGGCCGACATGGTCAAGCCTGGCGCCGTGGTGCTGGATGTCGGCATGAACCGCGACGAACAGGGCAAGCTTTGCGGCGACGTCGACTTTGCGGGCGTGAAGGAAGTGGCCGGCTGGATCACCCCGGTTCCGGGCGGGGTCGGCCCCATGACCATCACCATGTTGATGCTCAACACGCTCGAATCGGCTGAGCGGGAAGCGTGATCCCACTGGCTGCCCGCAAGGGCTTGCACCGTGGGCGGCGCGAGCGTTAGCGGGAAAGGCGCCACAACACCGAGCCCGCACACAGCCACTGTCCCAGCACCAGCAACGTGCCCAGGCCGTGCCACAGGCGCAGGTCACCTCCGGTCGCCCGGGCCGTGATGATCTGGTGCGCCACACCGAACTCCTGCACCATGGCCAGCAACATGCCGAGCAACACGAAGCCCATGGTCGCCAGACTCTGCTGCATCTGCATCAGGTCAGCCCCCGCTGCATCCACCGAGTCATCCGGCAAGCGGAACTGGGCGCGGCTTCGATCCCGGCGCAGGATGATCAGCAAAGCCAACCCGATCAGCAACCCGGCATAGCTCTGGTAACTGAACAACTGAGCGGCCACCGGACCGCCCACCGACGGTCCACCCAGACTGGCGAACAGAGTGGGAACTGCCAGAAAGCTCAGGGCCGAGATTCCCCCCCACCACAGGGCAGCCAAAAAGAGGGCCAGCCGCTGCACGGTGTCACTCGTAGCGGACGGCCACGATCTCGTAGCGCCGCGTGCCGCCGGGGGCCTGGACCTCGGCCACATCACCCTCCTCCTTGCCGATCAGGGCGCGCGCGATGGGGCTGCCCACGTTGATCAGCCCCAGTTTGAGGTCAGCCTCGTCTTCACCCACGATCTGGTAGGTCACGGACTTACCCGACTCCTCATCTTCCAGATCGACCGTGCTGCCAAACACCACACGCCCACCCGCATCCAGTGTGCCAGGGTCGATCACCTGGGCGGCCGACAGCTTGCCCTCGATCTCGGCGATGCGGCCCTCGATGAAACCCTGACGCTCCTTGGCGGCATCGTAGTCGGCGTTTTCGCTCAGATCACCCTGAGCGCGCGCATCGGCAATGGCCTGAATCACGGTCGGACGGTCCACCGTCTTGAGCCGGTGAAGTTCGGCCTTGAGTTGCTCGGCACCGCGTTTGGTGATGGGAAAGGTGGACATGGCATCGTCTCCGGAGTCTCGGCGCATCGGCGCCACGGCAAAAAGCAAACCGCCGATCGTTTCCGGTCGGCGGCTTGGTTGTGTCAGATTATGCCCTGAATCCGTCCTGCTTCACACGTGCCGGACTCAGGGATTGCCCTTGCGGGGCAGCCACGCTCAGGCCTGAAGCTCCGCGTGCATTTCCTGCACCGAGACGACCCCCAGGCTGTTCATGTGCTTCATGCCCTCCACAGCGGCTTCGGCGCCGGCGATGGTGGTGAAGGTCGTGACACGGGCGAGAAGGGCCGAGGTCCGGATCGCACGCGAGTCGGCAATCGCATTGCGGCGTTCTTCCACCGTGTTGATGACCAGGGCGATCTCGCCGTTCTTCAGCGCGTCGACCACGTGCGGACGGCCTTCGGTCACCTTGTTGACCGTCTGGACCGGGATGCCGGCCTCGGCGATGGCGGTCGCCGTGCCCCGGGTGGCCACGAGATCGAAGCCCAGCGCCACCAGTTGACGCGCCACCTCCACCGCACGAGGCTTGTCGCCATTCTTGACGGTGAGGAACACCTTGCCCGCCGTTGGCAGCCTGGTGCCTGCGCCCAGCTGGCTCTTGACAAAGGCCTCCCCGAAAGTCTTGCCCACACCCATCACTTCGCCGGTGGACTTCATCTCGGGGCCCAGGATGGTGTCCACCCCCGGAAACTTCACGAACGGGAACACCGCTTCCTTGACGCTGAAATACGGCGGGTTGACCTCGGCTCCGATGCCCTGCTGGTCCAGGGTCTGACCAGCCATGCAACGCGCCGCCACCTTGGCCAGCTGGATCCCGGTGGCCTTGGAGACGAAGGGCACGGTGCGCGAAGCTCGAGGGTTCACTTCGAGCACGTAGATCACATCCTGACCGTCCACCTCCTGGATGGCGAACTGCACGTTCATCAGACCGACCACGTTCAGGCCCTGGGCCATGGCTCCGGTCTGGCGCTTGAGCTCGTCCACCGTGGCCTTGGACAGGTAGTACGGCGGCAACGAGCAGGCGGAGTCGCCCGAGTGCACGCCGGCCTGCTCGATGTGCTCCATGACACCGCCGATGAAGACGCGGCCCGAGGCGTCGCGCACGGCATCGACGTCACACTCGATGGCATCGTTGAGGAAGCGGTCCAGCAGCACCGGCGAGTCGTTGCTCACCTTCACCGCCTCGCGCATGTAGCGCTCCAGATCGCGCTGCTCGTGCACGATTTCCATGGCTCGGCCGCCCAGCACATAGCTGGGGCGCACCACCAGCGGGTAACCCAGGGCAGCGGCTTTTTCCAGCGCCTCGGCTTCGGTGCGGGCGGTGGCGTTGGGCGGCTGGCGCAGGCCCAGCTCGTGCAGCAGTTTCTGGAAACGCTCACGGTCCTCGGCCGCATCGATCATGTCCGGCGTGGTGCCGATGATCGGCACGCCATTGGCCTCCAGGCCCAGGGCGAGCTTGAGCGGCGTCTGGCCGCCGTACTGGACGATCACCCCGACCGGCTTTTCCTTGTCTACGATCTCCAGCACGTCTTCCAGCGTCAGCGGCTCGAAGTACAGGCGGTCGCTGGTGTCGTAGTCGGTAGAAACGGTTTCCGGGTTGCAGTTGACCATGATGGTCTCGTACCCGTCCTCGCGCATGGCCAGCGCGGCGTGGACACAGCAATAGTCGAATTCGATGCCCTGGCCGATGCGGTTGGGGCCGCCGCCGAGCACCATGATCTTCTTCTTGTTCGTCGGCTCGGCTTCGCACTCGCCGTCGCCATGGCCTTCGTAGGTGGAATACAGGTAGGCGGTGTCGGTGGCGAACTCGGCGGCGCAGGTGTCCACCCGCTTGTAGACCGGACGCACGTTGAGTGCCAGGCGCTGCTGTCGCACGGCAGTGTCGGTGGTCTTGAACAGCTTGGCCAGACGGCGGTCTGAGAAGCCCTTCTTCTTCAGGCCACGCAGCGTGTCGGCGTCGAGGCTGGCCAGCGCGCCCTCGCCCTTCTCAGCGACCAGCTGGTCCATGGCCATTTCCAGCTTGATGATTTCCTCGATCTGGATCAGGAACCACTTGTCGATCCTGGTGAACTGGTGCACCTCGTCCACCGACCAGCCGGCCGCGAAGGCGTCACCCACGTACCAGATGCGCTCGGGGCCGGGTTCGCCCAGCTCGCGCTCCAGGGTCTCGCGGTCCTGGGTCTTTTCATTCATGCCGTCCACGCCAACTTCCAGGCCGCGCAGGGCTTTCTGGAACGACTCCTGGAAGGTCCGGCCCATGGCCATCACCTCGCCCACCGACTTCATCTGGGTGGTCAGGCGGCTGTCGGCCGTCGGGAATTTTTCGAAGGCGAAGCGCGGGATCTTGGTGACCACGTAGTCGATCGAGGGCTCGAACGATGCCGGCGTGGCGCCGCCGGTGATCTCGTTGCGCAGCTCGTCCAGCGTGTAGCCCACGGCCAGCTTGGCCGCGACCTTGGCGATCGGAAAGCCGGTGGCCTTGGACGCCAGGGCCGACGAACGGCTCACGCGCGGATTCATCTCGATGACGACCATGCGGCCGTCCTTCGGGTTGATGGAGAACTGCACGTTGGAGCCGCCGGTGTCCACGCCGATCTCGCGCAGCACCGCCAGCGAGGCATTGCGCATGATCTGGTATTCCTTGTCGGTCAGGGTCTGGGCCGGCGCCACGGTGATCGAGTCGCCGGTGTGCACGCCCATCGGGTCCAGATTCTCGATCGAGCAGACGATGATGCAGTTGTCCGCCTTGTCGCGCACCACTTCCATCTCGTATTCTTTCCAGCCGAGCAGCGACTCCTCGATCAGCAGCTCGTTGGTGGGCGAGGCTTCCAGGCCGCGCTTGCAGATGGTCTCGAACTCTTCCGGGTTGTAGGCAATGCCGCCACCGGTGCCACCCAACGTGAAGCTGGGACGGATGACCGTCGGGAAGCCCGTGGTCTTCTGCACCGCCCAGGCCTCGTCCATGCTGTGGGCGATGCCCGACTTGGCCGAGCCCAGACCGATCTTGGTCATGGCGTCCTTGAACTTCAGGCGGTCTTCGGCCTTGTCGATGGCTTCGGGGGTGGCGCCGATCAGCTCGACGTCGTACTTGGCCAGCACACCGTTGCGCCACAGGTCCAGCGCACAGTTCAGTGCGGTCTGGCCCCCCATGGTCGGCAGGATGGCAAAGCCGCCGGGGCAGTTGGGGCGCTCCTTGGCGATGATCTTCTCGACCGTCTGCCAGGTGATGGGTTCGATGTAGGTGACATCGGCCGTGGCCGGGTCGGTCATGATGGTGGCCGGGTTGCTGTTGATCAGCACCACCTTGTAGCCCTCTTCGCGCAGCGCCTTGCAGGCCTGCACACCCGAGTAGTCGAACTCGCAGGCCTGGCCGATGATGATCGGGCCAGCACCGATGATGAGGACGGTCTGGATGTCGGTTCTTTTGGGCATGGTTCTCTGTCGGTATCTTGGCGTCCGGGCCCTCAGGCCTGGCGCTGGGTTTCCAGTTTGTTCAGCAAGGCCTGCACACGCTCGGCCGGCACGTTCTTCTGCATCAGCTGCAGCAGGCCGTCACCTTCGATGATCGGCCGCAGCACCTCGATTTCGGCAGGGTAGAAGGACGCATCCCAGGCGGCCATCTCGGTGTTGAAGGTTTCGTCGTCCCAGGACTTGCCTTTGGCCAGCAGCGTCACCAGCGGCATGGCCTTGTTCTCGATGAAGGCCTTGCGATAGGGCTTCTGCGCCCAGCGCTGGGCAAACCAGTCCTTGTGCGGCGGCTCCAGCGTGAGCATGCGCTTGGCGATGGCCTTTTCAACGGCGAAGACGGGAAAACTGAACAGCTTCATGGGCAGCTCCGGGGATCAGGCGCTCGCGCGCTCCTGCATCAGGCCGATGAACCGATCGAACAGGTAACCGATGTCGTGCGGACCGGGCGATGCCTCGGGGTGTCCCTGGAAGCAGAAAGCCGGCTTGTCGGTGCGCGCCAGGCCCTGCAGCGTGCCATCGAACAGGCTGACATGGGTGGCGCGCAGGTGGGCCGGCAAGCTCTTTTCGTCCACCGCAAAGCCGTGGTTCTGGCTGGTGATGCTCACCCGGCCCGAATCCAGGTCCTTGACCGGGTGGTTGGCCCCATGGTGGCCGAACTTCATCTTGAAGGTCCTGGCGCCGCTGGCCAGGGCCATGATCTGGTGGCCCAGGCAGATGCCGAACGTGGGCAGACCGCTGTCGATGATCTCGCGCGCGGCAGCGATGGCATAGTCGCAGGGCTCCGGGTCACCCGGGCCATTGGACAGGAAGACGCCGCTGGGCTTGAGTTTGAACACATCCGCAGCCGGTGTCTTTGCGGGCACGACGGTGATCTTGCATCCGCGCTGGGCCAGCATCCGCAGGATGTTCTTTTTCACGCCGAAGTCATAGGCCACGACATGGAACCGGGGCGCGATCTGCTCGCCGTAGCCGAAACCCAGTTGCCACTCGGTCTGGGTCCACGGGTAGGGCTCGGTGCTGGAGACCACCTGGGCCAGGTCCTGTCCGGACATGCTGGGGGCCGCCTGGGCGGCGGCAATGGCCTGGGTCCGATGGGCATCGGTCACGGCCTCGCCAGGCGCCAGTGCCAAGATGCAGCCATTCTGTGCGCCCTGGGTGCGCAGCCGGCGGGTCAGGGCGCGGGTATCCAGGTCGGCGATGGCCACCGTACCTTCGCGCTGCAGATACTGCGAGAGGGTTTCTTCGCAGCGGAAGTTGGAGGCCAGGAGGGGCAGGTCTTTGATGATCAGGCCGGCCGCATGGATGCGGTCGGCCTCCACGTCTTCACGGTTGACACCGGTGTTGCCGATGTGCGGGTACGTGAGCGTGACGATCTGCTGGCAGTAGCTCGGATCGGTGAGGATTTCCTGGTAGCCGGTGATGGAGGTGTTGAACACGACCTCGCCGGTGGTCTGGCCAGTGGCACCGATGGAAATGCCGGTAAAGACCGTGCCGTCTGCGAGCGCTAGGATGGCTTTCGGGTGGACGGGAAGCACGGAACTCTCCAGTTGTTGTTGGGCGCACCCGAGCCCGCCGGGGCTGGACACCCGGCCAGCGAGGACCGGGGCACCCGGTGAACCGGCGAACCGGTTGAACGGGAAGGCAGGGACTGAGAAAGCCCTCTGCCAGAGGCGGGCGCCGGGGCTGACGCCGATTGCGGGTAAACCTTGAAATTATAGCCGGCGAGGCAGCCGCCGCTTGGGCAGATCAGGGCTGGCTGCACCGACTCGTCAGCCAGTCGCCAGCCTGGCGGACACGGCGCTGGCATGCAGGCAGATGGCGCCCGCCGCAGCCACGTTCAGTGACTCTTCCCCGCCCGGCTGGGCGATGCGCACCGACTGACCGGCCATCGCCTCCAGTTCGCTGCCCACCCCCTGTCCTTCGTGACCCAGCACCCAGGCACATGGCCAGGGCAATACCGATTCGTGCAGCCACTGGCCCCGATGGGAACTGGTGACCAGCAAGGGCACTTCAAGGTGCTTCAGATCGAACGGTTCAAGCAGTTCGCAAAGCTGCAGAGCGAAATGGGCGCCCATCGCAGCCCGCAGGACCTTGGGCGACCACAAGGCCGCGGTCCCCCGGATGGCCAGCACCTGCCGGAAACCAAAAGCCGCGGCGCTTCGCAGGAGTGAACCCACATTGCCTGCGTCCTGAAGGCGGTCCAGCACCAAGGTCGGCGCCCCCTGCAAGGGACCGGCCGCTGCGGGCAGGTCGACCAGGAATCCCAGCGACGACGCCGACTCCAGTCCGCTGGTGGCGGCCAACAGCCGATCCGGCACCACGACCACCCGCTCACAGGCCCTTTTGAGCACCATGTCGGCACGCTCCCAAGCGCTTTCGCTGAAGACCGCCTGGACAGGACGGCCGCCGCGAGCCAGCAGGGCCGTGCACAGGTGGTCGCCTTCGATCCAGAACTGGCCCAGCCTGCGGTAGGCAGTGTTGTCCTGCGAGAGGCTGCGCAAGCGCTTGAGCAGCGGGTTGTCGCGCGAATGGATGCGTTGTGGTTCACTCATCTCAGGGGTGGGGCGCCATCAGCAACCGGGCCACGGGGGCAAAGGAACGCCGGTGCTCCGGCAGCGGACCCAGACGCCGCAAGGCATCGAGGTGCTGGCCGGTGCCATAACCTTTGTGACGGTCAAAGCCGTATTCCGGATGCCTGGCGTGCAGCTCCTGCAGCAGACGATCACGGGTCACTTTGGCCAGGATGGATGCCGCCGAAATGGCCGGAACCTTCGCGTCGCCGCCCACCACGGCTTCGGCGCGCACATCCAGTGCGGGCAGGCGATTGCCATCCACCAGCACCTTGTGCGGTTTCAGCCGCAAACCCTGTACCGCCCGTCGCATGGCCAGTAGGGTGGCCTGAAGAATGTTCAACCGGTCGATTTCCTCGACCGATGCCTGAGCAACACTGCAACACAGGGCCTTGGCCCGGATTTCATCGTACAGACGTTCCCGCTGACGCTGGGTGAGCTTCTTGGAGTCGGCCAAGTCCCGAATCGGAAGCCGGTCATCCAGGATGACCGCGGCAGCCACCACCGGGCCGGCCAGCGGCCCGCGACCCGCTTCATCGACACCGGCCAGGAGTCCGGGTGCGTCCCAATGCAGGTTGGCCTGCTCAGCTCGCAAGAAGTTTTTCGATCGCATCGGTGGCCAGTTGCACGGTGTCGCGGGTCAGGTCGCGGTGCAGTCGAGCAAAGCGGGCCTGCACGGACGCCATTCTCGCCGGTTCATCCAGCCACGCCAGCGTCGCCTGGGCCAGCGCCGCAGGTGTCGCCTCGTCCTGCAGCAGTTCGGGCACGACAAAGGCCTGTGCCAGGATGTTGGGCAGGCCCACCCACGGCTGCAGGCGCTTGCGACGCATCATTTGCCAGGAAAGCCAGTGCATGTTGTAGGCGATCACCATCGGCCGCTTGAACAGGGCGGCCTCCAGGGTCGCGGTTCCACTGGCGATCAGCGTCACGTCACAGGCTGCAAGGGCGTCATGGGACTGTCCGGCCACCACCGTCAGTGCCCCACCAAGCCCGAAACGGGCCGCCAGCGCATCAATCTGGGGTTTCAGGGCCGGCACGGCCGGCAGCACGAAGCGCAGCCCGGAACGCCGGCGCCGCATCAGATCGGCGGCCCGGAGGAACCGTTCGCCGAGGTACTCGATCTCGGAGACGCGACTGCCGGGAAGAATGGCCACCACCTCCGCTTCCGGCGGCAGCCCGAGCCGGCCTCTGGCGCCCACCCGGTCCGGCTCCATCGGAATGACCGAAGCCAGCGGATGACCGACATAGGTCGAGGCAATGCCGTGACGGGAGAGCAATTCGGGCTCGAAGGGAAACAGGCACAACACATGGTCGGCCGCCCTGGCCAGCTTGGCCACCTTGCCGGCACGCCAGGCCCAGATCGAGGGACACACAAAATGCACGGTTGGAATGCCCTGCTGTCGCAGTCGCACCTCCAGGTCCAGATTGAAGTCGGGTGCATCCACACCGATGAACACATCCGGTCTTGCGCTTCCGAGCAACCGGTCCCCCAGCTGGCGCCGGATGCGCAGGATTTCCCTCAACCGGGGCAAGACCTCCACGTAACCCCGCACAGAGAGCCGTTCGCAGGACCACCAGGCGTGCATGCCGACTCGCTCCAGGTTCGGACCGCCGATGCCGTTCGCCTGCAGCCCAGGCCAGCGCCGTCGCAAACCCTGCAGCAACAGGCTGCCCAACAGGTCACCCGATGCCTCCCCCACCACCATGGAGAAGACGGGAGCTTCCGGCACGCCCATCAGCGAACAATACCGCGCTGCACCGCCACCCGGGACAGAAAGCCCAGCATGAGATCCACGTCCTGCTGCGCCTCTGGCAGATCCAAGGCCAGGGTGGCCACGCGTTCGCGGGCCTGATCCAGCGTCAGATCATCGCGGTACAGGGCCTTGTGCATGCGCTTGACCACCGCAATCCGCTCGGCAGAAAAGCCGCGACGTCGCAGGCCTTCGAAGTTCATGGAGCGGGCAGCTGCCGGCTGCCCCTGGCACATCACGAACGGAGGCACATCGGCGAACAGCAGCGAGCACATGGCCGTCATCGCATGGGCTCCGATGCGCACAAACTGGTGAACGACGGTGAAGCCGCCCAGGATCACCCAGTCACCCACCTCGACGTGTCCGGCCAGTTGCGAGTTGTTGGCAAAGATCGTGTGGTCCCCGACCACGCAATCGTGGGCCAGGTGGACATAGGCCATGATCCAGTTGTCATGCCCCACCACGGTCTTGCCCAGATCACCGGGCGAACCAATGTTGAAGGTGCAGAACTCCCGGATGGTGTTGCGGTCGCCGATGATCAGTTCACAAGGTTCGCCGGCGTACTTCTTGTCCTGCGGGATCGCGCCCAGCGAGTTGAACTGGAAAATCCGGTTGTCCCGACCGATCGTGGTGTGGCCTTCAATCACGCAATGCGCTCCCACCGAGGTTCCGGCACCGATCCGGACATGGGGGCCGATCACGGTGTAGGGACCGATGCTGACGCCGCTGTCGATCTCGGCTGCCGGATCGACGATGGCGGTGGGATGGATACTGGCCATGCCTGCTCCCGGTTCAGGCGATGGTCCGCTGGGTGCACATGAGCTCGGCTTCACAGGCGATCTCGGTGCCGACGCGGGTGACCCCCTTGAACTTGAAGATGCCCGCCTTGGTGCGCTCCAGACGGACATCCATCAGCAGTTGGTCGCCCGGCTCCACCGGTCGCTTGAACCGTGCTCCGTCGATGCCCGCAAAGTAGAAGACCGTCTTTTCGTCGGGCACCACCCCGAGCATGTCGAAGGCCAGCAAAGCGGCGGCCTGCGCCATGGCTTCCAGCATGAGCACGCCCGGCATGACCGGACGATGAGGAAAATGGCCCTCGAAGTACGGCTCGTTGATGGAAACGTTCTTGAGCGCCAGAATGCGCTGGCCCTTCTCCAGTTCCAGCACCCGGTCGACCAGGAGAATCGGATAACGGTGCGGAAGCTGCTTGAGAATCTGATGAATGTCCATCATGGCTGTTTCTGTGTTTTCTGTGCGGTCGCCATGGCCTGTTCGAGGGCCTTGACTCTTTCCCGCAGGCGGTTGAGCTGCTTGAGCGAGGCGGCGTTCTTTTCCCAGGCGGCATTGTCGTCGATGGGAAACACACCGGTGTATTGGCCCGGCTGCTGGATCGAGCGGGTGACCAATGAAAAAGACGAAATGTGGACGCCATCGGCCAGGCTGAGGTGGCCAAGGATTCCCGCTCCACCTCCCACAGTGCAGCCGGCGCCGATGGTGGCGCTACCGGCCACACCCACGCACCCGGCCAGCGCCGAATGCGCGCCAATGTTCACGTTGTGTCCGATCTGGACCAGGTTGTCGAGCTTGACACCATCCTCAATCACCGTGTCGCCGAGAGCGCCCCGGTCGATGCAGGTGTTGGCCCCGATCTCGACATCGTCGCCGATCCGGACCGAGCCCAGCTGCTCGATCTTGACCCACCGCCCATCTCGAGGGGCAAAGCCGAACCCGTCGGCGCCAATCACCACACCGGGATGCACGATGCAGCGGGCGCCCAGGCGGCAGCGCCGGCCGATGACCACCCGAGGGCCGATCTGGCTGCGCGCACCCACCTGCGCCTGGGCTTGAACGACCGAATGGGCGCCGATCCGGGCTCCCGGACCGATCTGTGCCCCTTCCTCGACGACCGCAAAAGGACCGATGTCCACGTCCTCACCGAGGACCGCCAGGGGGTGGATGTGGGCAGAAGGATCCACCCGGGGGGCAGGCAGGGGATCGTGCTGATCCCGCCACCATTGCGTCAGACAGGCGAAATAGAAATACGGATCGTCGGCCACGATGCACGCGCCGCGCAGCGCGGCGGCGTCGGCCAACGCCGGAGCAACAATGAGTGCCCCGGCACGGGTGGTCTGTATCTGCGCGGCATAACGCACATGGGCCACAAAGGCAAGATCGGCAGGACCTGCGTCACCGATGGGCGCCAGCCGCTCCACCTGGAGACCGGCCTCGCCCCGGAGCGTGCCGCCCAGTGACCCGACAATGGTCCCGAGTGACCTTGCCACGCGACAGGCCCCGGTCAGCGGGCCGCGTTCATTCCGGCCAGCACCTTGTCGGTGATGTCGAGCCGTGGATGGATGTAGACGGCCTCCTGAAGCACCAGGTCGAATTTTTCGGCCTCGGCCACCTGCTTGATGACACGGTTGGCGCGTTCCACGACGGCCTGCAGTTCCTCGTTCCTGCGCAGGTTCATGTCTTCCTGGAGTTCACGCTGCTTGCGCTGAAATTCCTGATCCTGATTGACCAGCTGACGCTGGCGGACCACACGTTGGCTTTCGGCCAAGGTGGGGGCTTCGCGCTCGAACTTGTCGGACGCCGCCTTGAGCTGCTGCGCCATGCTTTGCAATTCCCGCTCGCGGCGGGAGAACTCCTGCTCCAGCTTGGTCTGCGCCGCCTTGGCGATGTTGGACTCACGCAGGATTCGATCAAGATTCACGAGACCGACCCGAAGCTCCTGGGCCGTCACCGACATCGAGAGCAATGCGGCAGCCAGCATCAGGGATGCCTTGCCCAGCCAGGATGGAAAAAAAGTGTTCATCAAAAGGAGGTTCCGATCTGAAATTGGAATCGTTGGATTTTATCGCCATCGAACTTGCGCACCGGGTTCGCCCAGGCAAAACGCAACGGACCGATCGGCGACAACCAGCTGAGTCCGACCCCGACCGAGGCCCGGAGTTCATCGAGTGCAATTTTCTGTTTCTCACCGTAGACATTGCCCACGTCCACGAATCCGAACACGCGCAGCGTGCGGTCGTTGCCGGCGCCCGGGAAGGGGGCAATGAACTCGGCGTTGAGCACCACGCTCCTGGCGCCACCGATGTTGACCCGCTCGCCGGTCGTGGATCCCACGACATCGGAGAGAGGACCGAGGGTTCCCTGATCGAAGCCGCGCACCGATCCCAGACCGCCGCCGAAGAAGTTCTTGAGCACCGGAAAGTCATTGCCCAGCCCTTTGCCCAGGCCCAGCTCCGCATTGAAAGCCAGCGTGTACTGCTTGGTCAGTGGCAGGTACTTCTGATGCTGATAGCTCAGCTTGGCGTAGCGCTTGTCCCTGCCCAGTCCGAACTCCGCATTGAACTTCTGCAGCGTTCCCTGGTTGGGAACAAGTGCGCTGTCCCTGTCGTCCCGGGTCCAGCCGATGGTGGCCGGAAGGTAGGTACCGCCCTGTCCGCGGTAGGCCACCGGCAACTGGTTGCCCTCATCGACGCGGATGCGCTCCGCTCCGGCGCCGAAGAAGACCGTGTCGCGTTCCGTGAAAGGGACGCCGAACCGGATGCCGGCCCCTTTGGTCACCAGGCGGTAATCACCCCCCTGCTCCGTCAGCGGCTTGGTGGTCTTGTAGTACAGGTCGTAGGTTCGGGAGACGCCGTCGCTGGTGAAATAGGGATCGGTGGTGCGCAGCACAAAATTGCGGTTGAACTTGCTGGTGTTGAGATCCAGCCCCAGGTAATTGCCCGAACCGAAGAAGTTCTCCTGCTGGATGGAAGCGATGAAGGAAAGCTTCTCCGCCTGCGAGAAGCCAGCACCGATCGACAGGTTGCCGGTGGGGCGCTCGACCACCGACACCGTCAGGTCCACCTGGTCCTGCGTACCGGGCACAGCTTGTGTCTCGATGCCGACTTCGGTGAAGAAACCCAGCCGGTCCACCCGGTCACGCGAAAGGCGGATCCGGTCGCTGTCGTACCAGGCCGCCTCGAACTGCCTGAACTCGCGCCGGATGACTTCGTCACGTGTGCGGTTGTTGCCCTCGACATTGATGCGACGCACATACACCCGGCGCTGGGGCTGGGCGCGGATCACAAAGGCAACGCGGCTGTTTTCCCGATCGATCTCGGGCACCGCCTCGACCTGGGCAAAGGCATAGCCGAAGGCACCGAAGTAGTCGGTGAAGGCCCGGACCGTGTCGGACACCGACTCGGCGTTGTAGGCCTCCCCGGCCCGCACGGTGACCAGGGAGCTGAACTCCTCGTCCCGACCGAGGAACTGACCTTCCAGACGCACCGATGAAACCACGTAGCGCTGGCCCTCGGTGATATTGATCGTGATGGACATCTCGCTCTTGTCCGGCGAGAGGGCCACCTGGGTGGAATCGATGTTGAACTCCAGGTAGCCGCGAGCCAGGTAATAGGAGCGCAACGTCTCCAGGTCCGCGTTCAGTTTGGCTCTGGAGTAGCGGTCTGACTTGGTGTACCAACTCAGCCAGCCCCCGGTATCAAGATCGAAAAGGCCGCGCAGGGTCGACTCGGGGAAGGCCTGATTGCCGACGATACGGATATCCCGGATCTTGGCGACGCCACCTTCGACCACGGAAAAATTGAGACTCACCTGGTTGCGTTCCGTCGGCGTCACCGTGGTGGTGATTTCGGCCGCATACATGCTGCGGTTGATGTACTGCCGCTTGAGCTCCTGCTCGGCACGGTCGGCCAGCGCGCGGTCGAACGGCCGGCCGTCGGCCAGCCCGATATCGCGCAGGACACGCACCATGACCTCGGTGTCGAACTCGCGCAGGCCGGTGAAACTGACCCCGGACACGGTGGGTCGTTCCTGCACGATCACGACCAGCACATCGTTCTGCACCTGCAGGCGCACGTCGGCGAACAGCCCCAAGCCAAAGAGGGAACGGATCGCGGCAGCCCCCTTGTCATCGCTGTACTCGTCACCGATGCGGAACGGCAGCGACGCAAAAACGGTGCCTGGCTCCACACGCTGCAGACCTTCGACGCGGATGTCGCGCACGGTGAAAGGCTCGACGGCCCAGGCCGGCAGGGCACTGAGCAGGGACGCGGCAAGCGCCGACAGCGTGAAGCCACGCCACTTTCTGGGGAAGGTTTTCATGAGGAAGAGATCAGCTCAGCCGGTCAGGCGGGCCACATCATTGAAAAGGGCGATGGACATGAGGGCAAGCAACACCGCGACTCCGCCACGCTGCAGACGTTCCATCCATACGTCGGACACGCTGCGACCGGTCACCGCCTCCCAAAGATAATACATCAGGTGCCCCCCGTCGAGGACGGGCAGCGGCAGCAGGTTGAGCACGCCCAGGCTGACACTGATCAGGGCCAGGAAAAGCAGGTAGGAACTCAGACCGATGCTGGCCGATTTGCCGGCATAGTCGGCAATGGTCAGCGGCCCGCTCAGATTGCGGATCGAGGCTTCCCCGATCAGCATCCGGCCCAGCATTCTGAGGGTCAGCCACGACACCTCCCAGGTGCGCACCACGCCCTGAACGAGGCCATCGACGGGGCCCAGGCGCACGGTGGTCATGGCCGGCGGCGAACCGATGTAGGCAGCCACCCGGCCCACCCACCGGTCACCCTGCTGAACGGGCTGGGGGCGCACCTCCAGGTCGAGCAGCCGCCCCGAGCGCAGCACCTCCCAGCGCTGAGGCAGCACCTCTCCCTGGGGACCCACGCTTTCCCGTATCAGGCTGCGCAGGTGCTGCCCGTCCCGAACCCGCTCATCGCCAACCCGCTGCACCAGATCGCCCGACATCAGACCCGCCGCCTCGGCCGCGCCACCCGCCATCACCTGGCCGACCTCGGGCGCGCTCCAGGGCGCCAACAAGCCGATGCGGCGAAACAGATCGGCATCCGCTTCACGGACATCCAGTTCGGCCAGCGGCAACAAGACCCGTCGGCTCGGGGTCCCCTCTTCCCGATCCGCCAGACTGAGGACCAGGTCCTCACCCGAGAGCGCGGCCTGGGTGAGCTGCCAGCGCAAGGCTTCAAAGGACGCCACCGGCACGGGTTCGCGATCGCCGCGGGCAATGCCGGACACCCATTCGCCCCCGACCAGACCCGACCGCTCGGCCAGCGAACCCGGCACCGGGCTGCCGAGCACCGGCTTGGGCTCCTCGAGGCCGCTCCAGTTCAGCACCGCGTAGAGAGCCACCGCCAGCAGCAGATTGGCCGCCGGACCTGCCGCGACGATGGCCGCCCTGGATCGCAGCGGCTGGTTGTTGAAGGCCAGGTGCCGTTCGGCGGCATCCACGGGGGCCTCGCGCTCGTCCAGCATCCGGACATAGCCGCCCAGAGGCAAGGCACAGACAACAAACTCGGTCGAACTGCCCGGCCGCTGCCAGCGCAACAAGGGGCGACCGAAGCCGACCGAAAACCGAAGCACCTTGACCCCGCAGGCCACGGCCACCCGGTAGTGGCCGTATTCGTGGATGGCGATGAGCAGGCCCAGGGCGACAAGAAAGGCGACGATGGTCAGCATGGGTCAGGCAGGGTATCAGACGAAGCCGGCAGGCGCAAAAATCAGGAAAACTGCCGGATCAGGTCGGCCGCACAGGTTCTCGCTTCCCGGTCCATGGCCATGAGCGCATCCAGCGAGTCCGGTTTGGACGGCAGGACCCGGCTCAAAGTTGCATGGTTGACCGCATGAATGCGGTCAAAGCGCAACCGTCCGTCAAGAAAAGCGGCCACCGCCTCCTCGTTGGCCGCATTCAGGACGGCCGTGCTGCCGTCGGCTGCCTTCAATGCCTCCCACGCCAGACCAAGGCCCGGAAAGCGCTGCGGGTCGGGCCATTCGAAGGTCAGTGCAGCCATGACGCGGAAATCGAGCGGCTGGGCCCCCGAGGCCATTCGGTCGGGCCATGAAAGGCCGTAGGCGATCGGCACGCGCATGTCGGGCGTGCCCAGCTGGGCGACCACCGAACCATCGTGGTACTGGACCATGGAGTGGACCACGCTTTGCGGATGAATGACCACTTCGATGCGCTCCGGCGGCAGACCGAACAGGTAGCGCGCCTCGATCACCTCCAACGCCTTGTTCATCATCGTCGCGGAGTCCACCGAGATCTTGCGGCCCATGACCCAGTTGGGGTGGGCACAGGCCTGATCCGGCGTGACATCGGCCAGGGTGGACGGATCCCGGGTTCGGAACGGTCCTCCGGACGCTGTGAGAATGATTTTCTCGACCCGAGAGCTCCAGCTCGACGGATCTTCAGGCAAGGACTGGAACACGGCCGAGTGTTCGCTGTCGATCGGCAGCAGGGTGGCGCCCCCCTGAGCCACCGCATCCATGAAAAAACGCCCTCCCACCACCAACGCCTCCTTGTTGGCCAGCAGGAGGCGCTTGCCCGCCCGGGCGGCGGCCAGGGCGGGAGGCAGTCCGGCGGCACCCACAATGGCCGCCATGACGGCATCGACCTCGCTGGCCGAGGCAACGTCACACAGTGCCTGGGTGCCGTGAAGCACTTCGGTCGCCGAGCCCCTGGACTGCAACTGCTCGCGCAGGGTCCTGGCGTGTGCTGCCGACCCCATGACGGCGAAAGCGGGCCGGAACCGCAGACACTGGCTGGCCATCAGGTCGACCTGGGTCGCGGCCGTGAGGGCAAAGACCCGAAAGCGCTCCGGGTGGCGGGCCACCACGTCCAGCGTGCTGGTGCCGATGGAGCCGGTGGACCCGAGGACCGAAATGACGAGCGGCTGAGTCATGTCAGGAGGGCGGAATTCAGAGGGTCGCCAGCATCATGGCCAGCGGGAGCACCGGCAACAAGGCATCCACGCGGTCCAGCACACCGCCGTGACCGGGCAGCAACTGGCTGGAATCCTTCACCCCGGCGCTGCGCTTGACCAGCGACTCGATCAGATCACCGACCACGCTCATGGCGGTCAGGAACAACAGCGCGAGGGCAGCCAGCCAAGGCCCCCGGTCCCAGAGACGGCTGTAAAGGCTGCCCTCCAGAGCCCATCCCGCGCGGTCCAGCGCCACCCAGGCCAACGCCAGCAACACGACCCCCAGCAGCCCGCTGACCACCCCCTCCCAGCTCTTGCCGGGACTGACCGAAGGCGCCAGCTTGCGCCGGCCGAAGCGTTTGCCACCGAAGTAGGCCGCGATATCGGCCGTCCAGACCAGCAGGAACACCGAGAGCAGGAAACCCAGACCGATCTGACGTGCCTGCACCATGGCCAGCCATGCGCAGGCCAGCAACACCAGTCCCGCCGGCAAGCGCAAGGCGACCGGCCAACGTGCCCATCCGCCGACACCGCGCCCCAGGGCCACCACCGCCAGCAGAACCCAGGCCGCGCCAGCGAGCAGCCAGAGGATGCGCCAGGATTGCTCCAGGGCACCAAGCCACCAGGCAAGTCCCAGCAGGGCGCCGAGACCGACCCCTGTCGAAAGGGCCACGGGCTGGCCCTGACCGTTCAGGCGGGCCCATTCCCACCCGGCAGCGGCCAGCATCAGCAAGGTCAAGGCCGCAAAGGCTTCAATCCGGTGATGAAACAGAGCCGGCAGGAGAACCGCCAGCAGAAGCACGGCGGTGATGACGCGCTGCCTAAGCATGGCTGGTATCCGGCCGACTGGGTTCGCCTTCGGCCGGAGCCACCTGTTCGGAGGTCAGGCCGAAGCGCCTTTCCCGGCCGGCAAACTCGGCCAGGGCGCGATCGAGTTCGGCCTCGTCGAAATCCGGCCAGAGGCAATCGGTGAAGTGCAGCTCGGTGTAGGCGAGCTGCCAGAGCAGGAAGTTGCTGATCCGCTTCTCGCCGCCCGTGCGGATGAGCAGGTCCGGGTCGCCGACATCGGCCAGTTGCATCGCGGCGGACAGGCTTTTTTCGGTGATGACCTCGCCACGTGCAGCCAGGGAACGGGCCGCATGGACAATGTCCCAGCGGCCACCGTAGTTGAAGCAGACGTTGAGCAGCAGCTTGGTGTTGAGCGCGGTGTCCTGTTCGGCCGCCCGAACCCCCTGGGCGACCCTGGGCGACAGCGATGCCCGGTCACCGGGAAAATGCAGACGGACCCCGCTCTGGCGCAGGCTGGGCACCTCGCGTGAAAGCGCATTGGCCAGCAGCTCCATGAGGCCCGACACCTCCTCGGCGGGCCGGTTCCAGTTCTCGGTCGAGAAGGCAAACACCGTGAGCACCTGGATGCCCCGCTCCATGCAGGCGCGCACGGTGCGTCGCAACACCTCGACGCCCTGCTTGTGGCCCGCCACACGCGGCATCCAGCGCTTCTTGGCCCACCGACCGTTGCCATCCATGACGATGGCCACATGCCGGGGCACGCCGGCACGGACTGCCGCAAGCGGAAAGGGCAACAGATGCATGGGGGTGCCGATCGGATGATCCTGGCGGTCAGACCGCCAGGATTTCCTGCTCCTTGGACGCGACGAGCTTGTCCACCTCGGCAATCATGCGGTCTGTCAGCTTCTGGATGTCTTCCTGCGAGCGACGGTCGTCGTCTTCGGAGGCCAGCTTGTCCTTGACCAGCTTCTTCACCGATTCGTTGGCGTCGCGGCGCAGGTTGCGGATCGCGATCTTGGCGGCCTCTCCGTCACCACGAACCACCTTGGTCAGCTCCTTGCGTCGCTCTTCGGTCATGGGTGGCATCGGCACCCGGATCAGGTCACCCTGGCTTTGGGGGTTGAGGCCGAGATCGGACTCGCGGATGGCCTTTTCGATCTTGGCGCCCATGCCCTTTTCCCAGGGCGCCACGCCGATGGTGCGGGCGTCGAGCAGGGTCAGGTTGGCCACCTGCGACAAGGGCAGCATGGAACCATAGTACTCGACATGGACTGTGTCCAGAATCTGCGGGTTGGGACGCCCTGTACGGACCTTGGCCAGATTGGACTTGAAAGCCTCGATCGACTGCAGCATCTTGTGTTCGGCGTTTTGGCGGATTTCTGCGGTGCTCATGAAGACTCCTCGATATGGGGAAGCGTTGGCCTCTGGATCAGACGTGCACCAGGGTGCCCTCATCCCCGCCCAGCACCACATTGCGCAGGGCACCGGGCTTGAAGATGGAGAACACCTTGACCGGCAGCTTCTGGTCCCGGCACAGCGCGAACGCGGTGGCGTCCATGACCTGCAGCTGCCGGGCCATGGCCTCGTCAAAGGAAATGGCCTGATAACGGGTGGCGGACGCGTCCTTGTTCGGATCGGCGGTGTAGACGCCATCGACCTTGGTCGCCTTGAGGACGATCTCGGCGCCGATCTCGGCCCCGCGCAGCGCCGCCGCGGTGTCGGTGGTGAAGAACGGGTTGCCGGTGCCGGCGGCGAAGACCACCACCTTGCCCTCTTCCAGGTACTGCAGGGCCTTGGGCCGGACATAGGGCTCAACCACCTGCTCGATGGCAATGGCCGACATCACGCGCGCCACCACACCGGTCTTGTCCAGCGCGTCGGCGAGTGCCAGCGAGTTCATCACGGTGGCCAGCATGCCCATGTAATCGGCCGTGGCTCGGTCCATACCGACCGAGCCCCCGGCGACGCCGCGGAAGATGTTGCCTCCGCCGATCACGATGGCCACCTGGACGCCCAGACGGGACACCTCGGCGATCTCTTCGACCATGCGCTCGATGGTCGCCCGGTTGATGCCGAAGGCATCGTCGCCCATCAGGGCTTCACCCGACAGTTTCAACAAAATGCGTTTGTACGCTGGCATGGGATGCTTTCTGTGTTTCGGTCCGGGTACCGTGGCAACGGTGGCCGGATCACAACCCTCAAGTGTAGCGAGGCAGGGACCGCCCAGGGAGCGTCGGTCTCGGACAGATGCAGAAACGGGCCTTGCGGCCCGTCTCCTTGTCCGGGTGAACGGAAAACGTCAGGCGCCTTTGGCCGCAGCGACCTGGGCAGCCACCTCGGCAGCAAAGTCGTCGACCTTCTTCTCGATGCCCTCGCCCACCACGAACATGGTGAAGCCCTTGACGCTGGTACCGGCCGCCTTGAGCATCTGCTCGACCGTCTGCTTGTCGTTCTTGACGAAAGCCTGGTTGAACAGCGACACCTCCTTCAGGTACTTCTGCACCGACCCTTCGATCATCTTGGCGGCGATGTCGGCCGGTTTGCCCGATTCGGCCGCCTTGGCGGTCGCGACCGAACGCTCCTTCTCGATCAGGTCGGCGGGGACGTCGGCCGAGGTCAGGGCCACCGGCTTCATGGCCGCAATGTGCATCGCGGTGTCCTTGGCGGCCACGGCGTCGCCGTCGAACTCCACCATGACACCGATACGCACACCGTGCAGGTAGGACACCAGCTGGCCGCCACCGCTGTAGCGCCTGAAACGGCGGATCGACATGTTCTCGCCGATCTTGCCGATCAGGCCCTTGCGAACCTCCTCGACCGTGGGGCCGAAACCCTCCATGGACAGGGGCAGCTCGCCCAGGGCGGCCACGTCGGCCGGGTTGTTCTTCACCACCAGCGCGGCCACGTGGTTGCAGAAAGCCAGGAACAGCTCGTTCTTGGACACGAAGTCGGTTTCGCAGTTGATCTCGACCAGTGCGCCGTTGCTCCCCTCGATGAAGCTGGAGACCACGCCTTCGGCGGTCACGCGGCTGGCGGCCTTGCCGGCCTTGGTGCCCAGCTTGACACGCAGCAGTTCCTCGGCCTTGGCCATGTCGCCGTCGGCTTCGGTCAGGGCTTTCTTGCACTCCATCATGGGCGCATCGGTCTTGGCACGCAGTTCAGCGACCATGCTTGCGGTAATTGCCATGTTTCAGTTCTCCTGAGGCCCTGCGGTCCGGCAGCGGACCGGCTGGCCATTGTGTTGATCGGTTGGGCACCCAGGTGCCCGGCTGTGAAAAAGGGGCTGCTGGAGCCCCTTGTCACGGCGAAGGAGCCACTCAGGCGGCCGAGTCTTCCTGCACCTCGACAAACTCGTCGTCACCCTCGGACGAGACGGCCTTGACCACCTCGTTGATGGCATTGGCGCGACCTTCCAGCACCGCATCGGCCACGCCGCGGGCATACAGGGCCACCGCACGGGCGGAGTCGTCGTTGCCGGGAATCACGTAATCGATGCCAGCCGGAGAGTGGTTGGTATCGACCACGCCCACCAGCGGAATGCCCAGCTTCTGGGCCTCGAGGACAGCAATCTTGTGGAAGCCCACATCGACCACAAAAATGGCATCGGGCAGGGCATTCATGTCCTGGATGCCACCGATGTCCTTCTCGAGCTTTTCCATTTCGCGGTCGAACATGAGCTGCTCTTTCTTGCTCATGTTCTCCAGGCCAGCTTCTTTTTGGGCCTGCATGTCCTTCAGACGCTTGATCGAAGTCTTGACCGTCTTGAAGTTGGTCAGCATACCGCCCAGCCAGCGCTGGTCGACAAAAGGCATGCCGGCCCGGCGCGCTTCGGTCGCCACGATCTCGCGCGACTGGCGCTTGGTGCCGACGAACAGGATGGTGCCCCGGTTGGCAGCCAGCTGGCGCACGAACTTCTGCGCCTCCTCGAACAGCGGCAACGTCTTTTCGAGGTTGACGATGTGGATCTTGTTGCGGGCACCGAAGATGTACGGCGCCATCTTGGGGTTCCAGAAGCGGGTCTGGTGTCCGAAATGGACACCGGCTTCCAGCATTTCGCGCATGGAAATAGGCATGTGAGAACTTTCCAGAGGTTGTGACTTAAAGCCGGCCCCGATCACCGTCAAACCGAGACGGCGACACCCGGATGGACCGGTTTGCGATTGACTTTGCCCGACCGGATCGAAAAGCGCAGCAGACAACTTGTCCGCGGCAATCCATCAAGGGCAAAGCCAATCAAGTATAGCAGAAGACCAGCCTCGATTCCAGGCTGCAGGCAGATCCGCAGCCCAGAGGGCCAAGCTCCGCGACACGCCGACCCAAGTCCGAGACGCGTCCGGCGTGGCAAAACCGCATCCTTGTCGAGAACAAGTGTGCACTTTCTTCGCACTGTGCCATGATGGACCTTCGATCCGTTGACCACCCGAACCGCAGGCCGGAAGATCAGGCCACGAGCGAAACCACAACCCACCGCAGCAAAGGAATCACCATGGGCATGTTCAAGTTCATCAAGGAAGCCGGGGAAAAGCTGTTCGGCATCGGCAAGGCCAAAGCGGCCGAAAGCTCCCCCGCCGCAGCCGCTGCGCCGACCCCGGATCAGGTCGCCGAGCTCAACCGCACGGCGGCAGAAGCCATCGCCAGATACATCGAGACCATGAAACTGGAGGTCGAGGGCCTGAGCGTGCAGTACGACGGCGCCACCGAGACCGTGACCGTGGCGGGCATTGCCGCCGATCAGCCGACCCGGGAAAAGGTGGTGCTGTGCTGCGGCAACGTCGCCAGCGTGGCACAGGTGAACGACCTCATGACCGTGGCGACCCCCGAACCGGAGTCCCAGATGTACACGGTGGTCAGGGGCGACAACCTGTCGAAAATCAGCAAGCAGTTCTACGGCACACCGAACAAATACATGCTGATCTTCGAAGCCAACAAGCCCATGCTGAACCACCCCGACAAGATCTACCCGGGACAGGTGCTGCGCATTCCGCCGCAGTAAAGTCGGGGGCATGCGCCGGATCACCCCCTCTTCGCCCGAGCCTCTGTTTGACGCCGCCACCACGCGGCAGATTGAACGGCGCGCCCAGAATCTGCTGCCAGCCCATGCGCTGATGGACCGAGCCGGGTTGGCGGTGGCCCGCCTGGCCACCGCCCTCTACCCCCATGCCCGCACGGTGTGGATCGCCTGCGGACCGGGCAACAACGGCGGGGACGGCCTGCGGGCGGCGGCCCACCTGGCGCAATGGCAGCGCACGGGCCAGGCCGGAAGTCAGGTGCATCTCACCCATGCCATGGGCACAACGCCCGACCCGGCCCTGCTGCCGGAAGATGCGCGCTACGCCCTGGCGTGCGCCATGGCGGCCGGGGTGCGCCTGCAGGCCGATCCGCCTGAGCAGGCAGACCTGGTGATCGACGCCATGCTCGGTATCGGTGCCCGGAATGCACCAGGGGGCACGATGGGGCATTGGCTGGACCGGATCACTCAAGGGACCAGCCCGGTTCTCGCCGTCGACGTTCCCAGCGGACTGAACGCGGACACCGGGACCTGGTCCGGCCCCGCTCTGCCAGCCGACCTGCCGCCGCGCCATACCCTGAGCCTTCTGACCCTCAAACCCGGTCTGTTCACCGCCAGCGGGCGTGATGCGTGTGGCGAGGTGTGGTTTGACGATCTGGATTCGCCGCCCAGCCTGAGCGAGACTCCAAGCGCCTGGCTGTCGCCGGCCTCCCCGGCACCGGCGACTCGCCTGCACAGCAGCCACAAGGGCAGCCAAGGCGATGTGCTGGTGATCGGTGGGCAGCATGTCGGACTGACAGGCGCGGGCATGACAGGCGCTGCGGTACTCGCAGCACGGGCGGCCCTGCACGCCGGCGCCGGCCGCGTCTACCTGGCCTTGCTCGGAGACCCCATCGCCTGGGATCCCGCCTGTCCCGAGCTCATGCTGCGCACGCCGGAACGTATCCTGCAGGAAGGCCAGCCCGAAAGCAGCACGGTGGTGTGCGGCTGCGGCGGTGGCGAGGTGATCACCCCCCTGTTGCCCGAGATTCTGCACCGCAGCCACCGGCTGGTCCTGGATGCCGACGCCCTCAACGCTGTCGCCGCCGACACTTCGCTCGGCGCCCGCCTGCGCATGCGTCGACAAAGGGGCCTGATCACGGTGATCACGCCCCATCCGCTGGAAGCCGCCCGCCTGCTGGGCACGGACACTGCGTCCGTCATGGGCAACCGGCTGGAAGCCGCGACCATCCTGTCCCGACAGCTGGGCGCCATCTGTGTGCTCAAAGGCTCTGGCACGGTGATGGCGGCCGAAGGCCAGACGCCCCACATCAATGCCAGTGGCAACGCCCGACTGGCCACGGCAGGCACGGGAGACGTGCTGGCCGGCATGCTCGGCGCCTCACTGCGGAGTGACGATGCCGGCTCGGCCTTCCGGCAGGTGTGTCGGGCGGTCGCCCGGCACGGTGAACTGGCCGACCGATGGAGCGCAGGCACGCTCACGGCGGCCCGACTGATCGACCGCATCGGCCCGTCGGAAACGCGGGCCTGATCAGGCCAGCAGCATCAGCCCCACCTGCAGCAGGATAATGAGAATCAGCACCGAAAGGTCTACCCCACCGACCTTGGGCACCACCCGCCGCACCGGCCTGAGCATAGGGGCGCAGAGGCGATCGAGGGTCGAGGTCACAGGCGCCCTGGGCTGTACCCACGACAGCACGGCATATACCAGCAGCAGAATCATCAAGCCCTGCAAGACAGTCCGGATCAGCAGCTTGATCGCGACCGTGACAATGCCCAGCAGCATCGCCAGCGGCGACACTTCCACCGGCTGACCACCGGTCACCAGGGCCAGCCAGACGCCCCCGTAGGCCAGTGCCAGCAAAACAGCGGACATGAGGCTGCCCCAGTCCATGCGGGACTGGGCCATGGGACGCGGCAACAAGCGCCGCACCGGTTGCACGATCCAGTTGGTCAGCGCCATGACAAAGCGCCCGGGTTGAACAGTCATCTGCATGCGCTGGTGGTTCATCCACGCCCGCATCAGGGCGGCCGCCACCAGGAAGAAGAACAGGGTGTCGAGAAGAAAAAGAAGGACTCGCATGGGATCGGACCGGACAAGGTGGGCGTGATTCAGCCCTCGGTGGGTTTGAGGGCTGGCTGCCAAGTGTAGGGGGGAAGCGTCAGCACGCGGCTCATCGGCGCTTGCGCCGGCTCTTGGCCTCCGGGGCACGACCGCCTTTTCGGGGCGAAGCGGCTTCGCGCGGGGGGGCCGCGGCGGTCGGTCCGGCCTTGCGCGATCGACCCGACTTGCCGGCACGCGCCGCGGAATCGCTTCGCTCGCCATCCGCCGACCCTTTGTCCCGCAGGGCACGCACCACCAGGTCATCCCCTTCGCCGACCAGGCGGAAGTCGATGCGCCGGCCATCAAGGTCGACCCGGCTGACCTGGACCTGCACCCGCGATCCGAGGGTGTAGCGAATGCCGGTGCGCTCGCCGCGCAACTCCTGTCGGGCCTCGTCGAAGCGGAAGTACTCGCCCCCGAGTTCGGTGATGTGCACCAGCCCTTCGACAAACATGGCGTCAAGGGTCACGAACAGTCCGAAGCTGGTCACGGCGGTGACGACACCGGCAAATTCCTCGCCCAGGTGCTCGCGCATGTACTTGCACTTCAGCCAGGCTTCGACATCCCGGCTGGCCTCGTCGGCACGCCGCTCGTTGGCACTGCAATGCAGGCCCGCTGCCTGCCAGGCCAGCACATCCGCCGGCAGCTTCTTGGCCGGCGCCTTTTCGTCCGCCCGGGCCCGGCTGGCCAGCCGCTTGCTGAGCTTGGCGTGGGCCTCGCCGGGTGTGGGCAGGGCCGGCAGCTGGTATTTGCGGTTGGACAGAATCGCCTTGATGACCCGGTGTACCAGCAGATCCGGGTAGCGCCGGATCGGGCTGGTGAAGTGGGTGTAAGCATCGAAAGCCAGCCCGAAGTGGCCGGTATTGACCGGCGTGTAGATGGCCTGCTGCATGGAGCGCAGCAGCATGGTGTGGATCTGCTGGGCATCCGGGCGGTCCTTTGTGGCCTCGGCGATGCGCTGGAAATCCGACGGGTGTGGGCGGTCACCAATGGTGTAGGCGACTCCCATGGCCTTGAGGTAGTTTCGCAGCACGTCCTGCTTCTCGGGCGGAGGACCCTCGTGCACACGGTAGAGACCGGTGTGTTTGCGTTCCTGCAGGAAGTCCGCCGAGCACACGTTGGCGGCCAGCATCGCCTCCTCGATCAGCTTGTGGGCGTCGTTGCGGGTGCGAGGCATGATGCGCTCGATGCGGCCCGATTCGTCGCAGACGATCTGGGTCTCGACGGTCTCGAAGTCGACCGCGCCCCTGACCTGGCGGGCCGCGAGCAGGGCCCGGTAGACGTCGTGCAGGTTCAGCAGATGCGGCACCAGGGCCTTGCGCTGCTGTGCCTCGGGACCCCGGGTGTTCTGCAGGACCGCCGCCACCTCGGTATAGGTCAGCCGGGCATGGCTGAACATGACCGCCGGGTAGAACTGGTAGGCGTGAATCTCGCCCTTGGCATTGATGAGCATGTCGCAGACCATGCACAAGCGCTCGACGCCGGGGTTGAGGGAGCACAGGCCGTTCGAGAGCTTCTCGGGCAGCATGGGGATGACCCGGCGTGGGAAATACACCGAGGTCGCCCGGTCGTAGGCGTCGACATCGATGGCCGAACCGGTTTCCACATAGTGGCTGACATCGGCAATGGCCACCAGCAGGCGCCATCCTTTGCCGCGGCCGACCTTGGCCGGCTCGCAGTACACCGCGTCATCGAAGTCACGGGCATCCTCGCCGTCGATGGTGACCAGGGGCACATCGCGCAGATCCACGCGATGACGCAGATCGGCGGCGCGCACATGGTCCGGCAGCGCCCGGGCCTGGGCCAGCGCCGCATCGGAAAACTCGTGCGGCACGCCATATTTGCGGACCGCGATTTCGATCTCCATGCCCGGGTCGTCGATTTCGCCGAGCACCTCTTTCACGCGTCCCACCGGCTGACCGTAAAGCGCGGGCGGCTCGGTCAGCTCGACCACCACCACCTGCCCGGGCTTGGCCGAGCCGGTCGCCCCCTTGGGCACCAGCACATCCTGCCCATAGCGCTTGTCCTCGGGCGCCACCAGCCAGACCCCGCTTTCCTGCAGCAGGCGGCCGATGATGGGCGCGTCGGAGCGTTCGATGATTTCGGTGACCCGGCCTTCGGGGCGCCCCTTGCGGTCCAGTCGCACGATGCGGGCCTTCACCCGGTCCTTGTGCAGCACCGCCCGCATTTCATTGGAAGGCAGATAGATGTCGGGCTGTCCGTCGTCACGGACCACGAAGCCGTGTCCGTCCCGGTGACCGGAGACCACCCCTTCGAACTCGGCCAACAGGCTGTTTTTTTCGTTCACGTTTTCTCGTTTCGTTTTTTGATGCTATACTAGCGGTCTTCCTGAGATGCCCAGGTGGCGGAATTGGTAGACGCACTAGTTTCAGGTACTAGCGCCGAGAGGCGTGGAGGTTCGAGTCCTCTCTTGGGCACCAATCTTAAAGGCTTGCAGACCCCGGTTTGCAAGCCTTTTTCTTTTGCCCTCGCCAAGGCCTTGTACGCGTGCAAGCCGACATGGCGCCCCTGGCGAGGCACAGCATGGGCCAGCAGCACAAATGCCCTGGTCAAACCGGGAGCGCCACCAGGTCGTGCCCTTCGGCGGCCACGATGCGGGCCTGGGTGAACTCACCCACTTTGAGCATCTTGCTGATCTTCTGTGGCGGCAGCAGTCGCACGGTGCCATCGATTTCGGGCGCATCGGCATAGCTGCGCCCCACCCCACCCTTTTTGCCCATGCCGGACGCCGAATCCACCAGCACCTGCATGGTGGCTCCCACGCGCGAAGCCAGTTTCTGGGCCGACACAGATTCGGCCACCGCCATGAAACGGGCGCGTCGCTCTTCCCTCAGCGCGTCGGGCACCGGATCGGCCAGATCGTTGGCCGCAGCCCCCTCGACCGGCGAATAGGCAAAGCAGCCGGCGCGATCGATGCGTGCCTCCTGGACAAAGTCCAGCAGATGCCGGAACTCATCCTCCGTCTCACCGGGGAACCCGGCAATGAAGGTGCTTCGGATCACGATCTCGGGGCAGAGCTCGCGCCAGCGAGCAATCCGCTCCAGGTTCTTCTCACCGCTGGCGGGCCGCTTCATGCGCCGCAGCACCTCGGGGTGGCTGTGCTGCAACGGCACGTCCAGGTAAGGCAACACAAGCCCCTCACCCATCAGCGGGACGATCTCATCCACGTGGGGATAAGGGTAGACGTAGTGCAGCCGCACCCAGGCGCCAAAGCCCCGGGCCAACTCACCCAGTTCGCGCACCAGGTCGAACATCCGGGTCCTGACCGGCTTGCCATCCCAGAAACCGGTGCGGTACCTCACGTCGACGCCATAGGCGGAGGTATCCTGGCTGACCACCAGCAATTCCTTCACGCCGGCTTCAAACAGCTTGCGGGCCTCGGTCAGCACATCACCGATCGGCCGGCTGACCAGATCACCGCGCATGGAGGGGATGATGCAGAAGGTGCAGCGGTGATTGCAACCCTCGCTGATCTTCAGGTAGGCGTAGTGGCGCGGTGTCAGCTTGATGCCCTGCGGGGGCACCAGGTCCACGAAAGGATCGTGCGGCTTCGGCAAGTGCTTGTGCACCGCCTCCATCACCTCGTGGGTGGCATGTGGCCCGGTGACCGCCAGCACGCTGGGGTGCACCTGCCGGACCATGTTGCCACCGCCCTCGCCGGCGCGGGCGCCCAGGCAGCCGGTGACGATCACCTTGCCGTTCTCGGCCAGTGCCTCACCGATCGTGTCCAGGCTTTCCCTGACCGCGTCATCGATGAAGCCGCAGGTGTTGACGATCACCAGGTCGGCGCCGGCAAAAGTCTTGGTGGTCTCGTAGCCCTCGGCACTCAGCTGGGTGAGGATGAGTTCGGAGTCGGTCAGGGCCTTGGGGCAACCCAGGCTGACGAAGCCGATGCGGGGCGCCGTCGTGGTCGAAGCGGAAGTGTCATTCATGGCCGCTGATTGTCTCAGAGCGGCTGCAGGCCTGCCTGCGGGCGGCCGCCGTCAACGTTTCAGGCCCAGGGCCGCCAGCATCTGCTCACTGTTCTTCTGCATCTGCTCCTGCATCTGGGTGAAGGCATTGCGCGACTGTTCCAGATAGGTCCCCATCATGCCCTGCATCATCGGCGACTGCACGTTCATGAACTGCTGCCATACCTCGGGCGTCAGTCCCTTGGTCTGCTCGCTCATTTTCTGCTGCAGGTCCATGAAAATCTGCACGTTCTTTTCCAGGTACGAACCCATGAAATCCTGCATGGCGTGGCCGTAGAAACGGATGATGTTGGCCAGCACCTGTTCGGTAAAAATGGGAACGCCCGCCGTTTCCTCCTCCAGGATGATCTGCAGCAGAATGCTGCGGGTCAGGTCCTCGTTGGTCTTGGCATCGCGCACCACAAAAGGCTCGTTGTCCATCACCAGCGCCTTGACCTCGGCCAGGGTGATGTAGGAAGAGGTATCGGTGTCGTAGAGGCGACGGTTGGGGTACTTCTTGATCACCCGCAGGTCGCCGCGGCTGGCGCTGCCGGTTTCGGCCTTGCTTTTGTGCACTTGTGTGTTTCCCGGAAAGTGGAAGGCTTTGCCACCTGACGGTGGAGCCCGATCCTCCATTCTAGAAAGTCTGGCGGACACGGCGGGCGTGGGTTAACCCTGTGAACCCCGCGCAGCCAGGCAGTGAACTGCCAGATACGACAAAGGACCGGCTGGACCGGTCCTTTGAAGCAGGGCTCGGGGCCCGAATAGGGTGGTAGGCGCGATTGGACTCGAACCAACGACCCCCACCATGTCAAGGTGGTGCTCTAACCAGCTGAGCTACGCGCCTACATCAGTTCGAAGCTGAAATTATAGCACGACTCACGGCACGCTATTTCCGTCGCACGACCCGCACGCCGGGCACGTCACCGACCACCGACATCGCCCGCGCCACCTGCCGGGCATCCCTGACCTCGATGGTGAAGGTCATCCAGGCCACCCCCTTGACGGTCTGTGTCTGCACGCCGATGACGTTCATTTTCTCGCGAGCGAACACATCCGAGATGTCGCGCAGAAGGCCCTGCCTGTCCTGCGCCTCGACCGCGACGTCGACCGGATAGACAGTGCCGTCGTCGGCTTTGCTGCCGCTCCATTGCACTTCGATGACGCGATCCGGGCTCTTGCGCCTGAGGTGTGCGAAGTCGGTGCAATCGCTGCGGTGGATGCTCACACCCTTGCCCCGCGTGACAAAGCCGATGATGTCGTCCGGTGGAGCCGGCCGGCAGCAGCGCGCCAGCTGGGTCATGAGCGACTCCACGCCCACCACCAGCACTCCGCTCGTGGCGCCCTTCTCCGGCTTGCGCGGGCGCTTCAGCCAGGGCACGGCGTCGTCCGGCGCAGGCTCCTCCGTGGGCCTCAGATAGGTCTCGATGGCGCGCAAGGACAACTCGTCCTTGCCCACCTGTTCGAACAGGGCCTGCGCCGATGTCAGGCCCATGCCTGCGGCAAGGTCTTCCAGCTTGAGAGAGGTGCGGCCCTCGCGCTGCAGCAGCTTCTCGACTCCCTCACGGCCACGTGCCACGGTTTCTTCCAGGGCCTGGGCATTGAACCAGGCGCGCACCTTGCTCTTGGCCCGGTGGCTGACAAGGTAGCCCAGCTCGCCGTTGAGCCAGTCGCGCGACGGGCCGCCTTCCTTGGCCGCCACGATTTCAACCGTCTGCCCGCTCTGCAGCGGCGTGTTCAGCGGCAGCATGGCACCGTCGACGCGCGCGCCACGGCAACGGTGCCCCAGGTTCGTATGGACGCTGTAGGCAAAGTCCACTGCCGTGGCACCGCGCGGCAGCTCCACAATGGCGGCATCGGGGGTGAGCACGTAGATGCGGTCGTCGAACAGGCCCTGCCCCTGCCCGGCATGACCGCTGAGGTCGCGCTCCCAGGCCAGCAGTTGCCTGAGCACCGCAATCTTGGCGTCATAGTCCGAGCTGGCCGACACACCGGCGTACCCCTTGGCACCCGCTTCCTTGTAGGCCCAGTGGGCCGCCACGCCATGCTCGGCATGATCGTGCATTTCCTGGGTGCGGATCTGGATTTCGAAGGCCCTGCCCTGCGCGTCCCGCACCACCGTATGCAGCGACTGATAGCCGTTGGGCTTGGGCTTGCCGATGTAGTCGTCAAACTCCTCGGGCACGGGCAGATATCGGGCATGGACATGGGCCAGTGCCGTGTAGCAATCGTCGATGCCCGGCACGATCACGCGCAGCGCCCGGATGTCGAACACCTGGTCGAAGTCCAGTGACTTGCCCCGCATCTTGCGCACGATGCTGTAGATGTGCTTGGGCCGCCCCTGCACCGAGGCGCGGATTCCCAGGGACTGCAAGTCGGACTCCAGCTCACGCCGGACCTGTTCCACGTGGGCCTCGCGCTCGACGCGCTTTTCGTCCAGCAGGCGGGCCACCTGCTTGTACGTCTGCGGCTCCAGAAACCGGAACGCCAGGTCCTCCATCTCCCACTTGATCTGCCAGATGCCCAGGCGATTGGCCAACGGTGCGAACACGTTCAGCGACTCGCTGGCCAGCGACTCGCCCGGGTCGGCCTTGGCCGCTGCAAAATGGCGCAAGGTCTGCAGCCTGGAGGCCAGGCGCAGCATCACCACGCGCAAGTCGCGGGAGAAGGCCAGCAGCATCTTGCGGACGTTCTCGGTCTGGCTCGCCGCCAGTTCGGACACGGGAGCCTTGCCCGCCGACGCCACCGGCAACGCCTGCTCCTGCGCCGCCGCGCGCTCTTCCTCCTTTTTGGCCTGCGCCTGGGCGGCCTTCACCCGGGCCTGGCGCTGCAGTTGCACCAGTTTGGTGGTTTCCACCGCCAGCTGGGCGAAGTTCTCGCCGAAAGCCTTGCTGATGACCTCATGCGGACGGTTCAGATACTGGCAGGCATAGACCAGATAGCAGGCCGCCTGCATCGCTTCCGAGCCCCCGATGTCGGCCAGAATCTGTGCCACCGCGTCGGCATGTGCCAGCGTGTTCTCTCCCGTGTCGAGCTGCTCCGCGCACAGCAAGGGCTCGGCAAAGGCGCGTGCGCGCACCAGCGCATGGGCCTGCTGGGGCAGGCTGGACGCGGTCGCCGCCACGATGGCGCTGGGCGTGGCCGCCAAGGCCGGCGACGGGGATTCGGCCTGGGCAGGGCTCACTGCTCCACCCCTTGGTGGGGGGCGGGTGACGGATCGGACAGGAAGTTCCGAACCACCGCCATCTGGTCTTCACTGACCAGGGTGGGCGCATGGCCGACGCCGGGGAACTCGACGCAACGGGCATGCGGTCCGCGACGGGTCATTTCCTGTGCCGTTTCGCTGGCCAGCAGGTCCGAATCGGCACCCCGCAACAGCAGGGTGGGAATGCCAATTGCATCGTACGCCGCCCACAGCGCCTGTTCGCCTGCGGCCACCATGGCCGCCACCTGCTGCGGATCGGTGACCGCGAGCATGGCACGCAGTGGCGCTGCAATGGCCGGGTCGTAGTGCAGGCGCCAGCGACCGTTGACCTGGCGCAGCATCGGACGCGACAAGGCGCTCCACTGCTGCGGCGTGTGCGGCCCGAAGCCACTGGAGATCGAGGCCAGGTATTCGATGCCGGCCTGCTCCGATGCGAATTCGGGGTCCTTCCCGACGTATCCCCCGATGCGTTCCAGGGCCTCCCATCGGATGACCGGGCCGACATCGTTGAGCACAAGCCGCCGCAGGCCGGCGGCGGGCTGGCTGGCCACTCCAATGCCGATCAGGCCGCCCATGCTGGTGCCCACCCAGTCGATGGGCACACCGGGCTGCCGGGATCGAAACAGCGCGAGCAGTTGGACAAGGTCGCCCACATAGGTGGGCACCTGGTAGCGCATCGGGTCGGCCAGGCGATCGCTCTGACCGCGACCCGCCACATCCACCGCGACAACCCGGTGACGGTCGGTCAGGGCACGGGCGAGGCTGTCGAAGTCGCGACCCTGGCGGGACAGGCCATGCACACACACCACCACCGACAACGGACGGGGCGTCTGGCTCTGCCAGTCCCAGTACGCGAGTCGGCGGCCACCGGGGTCGGCCTCGCTGGCAGGAAGATCCAGAAAACGGAGAACGGGCTCTTGCATCTCGATAGGGTCCCTGAAACTGTCCACGATAATGGTGCAGCGGCGCCCGGCAAACCTGCCAGCGCGCGTCCGGCGCCAACCGCCACACCGTCATTGACCAACCTATCGTAATTGAACTGGAGTCACCCCATGCTTGCGAACAAGACCGCCCTTGTCACCGGATCCACCAGCGGCATCGGTCTGGGCATTGCCAAGGCGCTGGCGCGCCAGGGCGCCAACATCGTCCTCAACGGTTTTGGCGACGCCGAAGGGCCGAAAGCCGAGATTGCCGCCCTCGGGGTACAGGTCGATTACCACGGCGCCGACATGAGCAAGCCGGCCGAGATCGAGGACATGATGAAATACGTGGCCGGGCGCTTCGGCCGCACCGACATCCTGGTGAACAACGCCGGCATCCAGCATGTGGCCCGCATCGAAGACTTCCCGGTCGAGCGCTGGGACGCCATCATCGCCATCAACCTGAACAGCGCCTTCCACACCACGCGACTGGCGCTTCCGGCCATGCGCGAAGCCAACTGGGGGCGCATCATCAACGTGGCCTCGGTGCATGGTCTGGTGGGATCGGCCGAAAAATCGGCCTACGTGGCGGCCAAACACGGCATCGTGGGGCTGACCAAGGTGACGGCCCTGGAAACCGCACCCACGGGCATCACCTGCAACGCCATCTGTCCGGGTTGGGTGCTGACCCCATTGGTGCAAAAGCAGGTGGATGCCAAGGCCGCCGCCCTGGGCCTGTCCAACGAAGACGCCAAGAAGGTCCTGCTGGGCGAGAAAGAGCCCTCCATGCAGTTCACGACGCCCGATGAGCTGGGTGAACTGGCGGTGTTCTTCTGCTCGCCAGCCGGCAACAACGTGCGTGGCGTGGCCTGGAACATGGACGGCGGCTGGGTCGCCCAGTGATGCACCCGGGCCGCGCCCGGCCCTTCAGCGCATCTGGATCGAGCCGGAAACGGTGATGCTGACGCTGGACATGCCCGCCTGGACAGGCACCGGAGCGTCCGACGCGGCGGCTCGCATTTCCATGGCCATCATGGGGGCCCGCATGGGCACGGCGCCCTCATCGGACGAACTGACGTTCACCTCACGCAGCTCGTAGTCCTGGTAGCCGAAGGCCCGGGTCATTTCCGTGGCCCGGGCACGAAAGCGCTCGATGGCCTGGGACTGAACCTCGGACTCCAGGCGTTGCTGGGCCTGGCGTGAGAGGCTGAAGCTGGACTGCGCCAGGGTGAGTGTCTGGATGCGACCGGCCGTGCGCGCGATGCGCTCCACATCCCGCCCCTCCAGAATGAGCTCGGCGCTGCCGCGCCAGCCCTGAATGCGCCCCTGGTTTCCATAGCGCGGCGACAGGCTGAACTGCCCGGTTCGCACGCGCAGGGCATCGCCCTGCTCGGCCTCCCGAGCCACCCTCAATGCCGTTTCCATCGCCACCTTCAGCTCGTTCTGGACCGTGGTGGCATCGGATGCCTCGCGGGTGGTGTTCAGCCGCATGGTGAGCCAGTCCTGGGGCACTTCCAGAAAGCTGCTGGCCGAAAGGTGAAGCACCCGCGCGGGAGCGGGAGCCATTCCGACCGGCTGTGCGCCCGATGGCACCGCATGCAGGGCCGCTAGCAGTCCGACAACACCGGCCACCAGCATCCAAGGGCGCCGGCGCACGGCGTCAGGACGGGCAACACCAGAGGCGCCCGACCCCGACAGGGGGGGCGTTGCGGATCTGACTGGGGTCATGGATGGGGAATCCTGTAGGAGGGTGCCTGGCTTCGCAGTTGCTCGCGCATGCGCTTGCGCTCATCCACCGACAGCCGGTAGGGATAGACCTGCGCCTTCTCGAAGTCCTTGTGCTCCCACGCGGACAGGCTGTCACGCAGCCGGACCGACGGGGCATGCCCCGCATGGGCATGCGGGTCCGCCTCCACGGGGAGCAGCAGGACCGAACCGCCCTGCACGAGTGCCGGTGTCTCGGCCTCGGCCCATGAGGACCCTGTGCCAAGCGTCGCCGCCAGGGTGCTGATCAGGATGTAGGAAACCGGCTTCATCGGAGGTGTGAGTATGCCAAGGCAAACGATTGTGTGATGAAGGCTCCGTGAAGGCTGCATCTGCCGAGGCAACATCTGTAACACCTTGTCAGCAAATCGAAAATCGCTGGCGGACAAGCACTTGCGACTGACACAATCCAGGCTGTTACATTTTCGGGAGTTGCAGCCATGCCACAAACCAACGCTCGCCTCAACAAGGTCCTGGTCGTCGACGACGATGTGCGCATCCGCGACCTCCTGCGCCGCTACCTCATGCAGGAGGGGTTCGAGGTCATGCTGGCCGAGGACGGCAAGGCGCTGAACCGGGTCCTGCAACGCGACGCCGTCGACCTGATCGTGCTCGATCTGATGATGCCCGGCGAAGACGGGCTCTCCATCTGCCGGCGCCTGCGGGCCAACGGCGACCGCACGCCCATCATCATGCTCACGGCCAAGAGCGAGGACGTGGACCGCATCGTGGGGCTGGAGGTCGGCGCCGACGACTACCTGGGCAAACCTTTCAATCCGCGCGAGCTGCTGGCGCGCATCCATGCGGTGCTGCGCCGCCGACCGCCAGCCGAGGTGCCAGGAGCACCGTCCCAGGATGCCGAGATTGTCAGGTTCGGGCCCTTCGAGTTCGACCTCAGCTTGCGCACCCTGCGCAAGGACGGCCAAGACCTGTCGCTGACGACCGGCGAGTTCGCGATGCTCAAGGCGCTGGTTCGCCATCCCCGGCAACCGCTGTCGAGGGAAAAGCTCGCGCAACTGGCCCGTGGACGCGAATTCGAACCTTTTGACCGGAGTCTGGACGTGCAGGTTTCCCGCCTGCGCAAGCTGATCGAAGAGGATGCTTCGTCGCCCCGCTACCTGCAGACCGTCTGGGGCGTGGGCTATGTGTTTGTGCCGGACGGCAATGCCTGATGAATGACGATTCGCGGGTTTCGTTCGAAACCCAGCCGCAGTCCCTGGAGACCGCGCCGGCACAGCTGGAGCGGCGCCGACCGCGCGAACTCAGCCTGTTCTGGCGCACCTTCTTTCTGCTCTCGCTGCTGCTGGTGGGCTGTATCGTGGCCTGGCTGCAGACCTTCCGCGCCCTGGAGTTCGAGCCCCGCGCGCTGCAGAGCGCCCAGCAACTGGCCTCGCTGGTCAACCTGAGCCGCGCCGCCCTGGTGCACTCGGATTCGATTGCGCGGGTGTCGCTGGTCAAGACACTGGCCGACGAGGAGGGGCTGAGAATTGCACCACGGGAGCCCACCGACACCTTCCGGCCCTACGGGACCGACTCGCTCGGTCGTCGGGTGGCCGATCTGCTGCGGGTTCGCCTGGGGGACGACACTTTGGTGGCGCGCGAGGTCAACGGCTCCCCGGGGCTGTGGATCGGGTTCACCATTGAAGAAGATCCCTACTGGCTGCTCACCGACCCGTCCCGCATCGGGCTGGTCGCTGGCACCACCTGGCTGATCTGGTTGGCCATCGCCGCGGTCCTGTCGCTGACCGGAGCGGCGGTGATCGCGGGCCTGATCAACCGTCCCCTGAAGAAGCTGTCCTTTGCGGCCAGTCGCCTGCGTGAGGGGGACTTTCTTGCCAGCCAGCTCAACGAGGCCGTGGCCACCAGCGAAATCCGCGAGGTCAACATCGGCTTCAACCGCATGGCCCAGCGCCTGTCCAAGATCGAGCAGGACCGGGCCCTGATGCTGGCGGGCATCTCGCACGACCTGCGGACACCGCTGGCACGCCTGCGGCTGGAAACCGAGATGAGTGTGGACGACCCGCAGGCGCGTGAACACATGGCGGCGGACATCGAGCAGGTCAACGCCATCATCGACAAGTTCCTGGACTACGCCCGACCGGAACACAACGAGCCACAACGGGTGTCCCTCAATCAGGTCGTGGAATCGGCGGTTTTTGCGATGGGCAACGACCCCGCGCTGCAGATCAGCGCCCAGATTCCGCCGGACACGGTGGTCATGGGCGATGAAGTCGAACTGCAAAGGGTGTTCGCCAACCTGCTGGAGAACGCACAGCGCTATGGCAAGGACCCTGACACCCACATCGCCACCGTGGAGATTGCGGCCAAGCCCAAAGGCGATGCCGTGCTGGTCAAGCTGCGCGACCACGGCACCGGTGTCAGTCCCGACATCCTCGAACAGCTGACCCAGCCCTTCTTCCGTGGCAACGTCTCACGCACTGCGGCCACGGGCACCGGCCTGGGTCTGGCCATCGTGGAGCGCGCCATCAACCGGATGGGTGGGCGCTTCGTGCTGGCCAACAGCAGCACGGGCGGTCTGGCGGCCCACATCAAGCTGGTGCGAGCGAGCCCCGAGAAGAAACCCGCTGCGCCTCCGCCAGCACCTGCCTCGTCCGAAGCGACCGCGCCAGCCCACTGAAGCGTTTGTCCCAGGCAAACGGCCGGCCGGGTCGGGTGCGGATCAACGTCCCCTCAGCAAGGCGACCGCACGTGCTTCGATTGCCAGGCCCTGCCCCACCGGGCCAAGCTTCTCGGCGGTCTTGGCCTTGATGTTGACCTGCGCGGGCGCCACACCGAGCGCCTGCGCCACCGAGTCCACCATGGCGGGAATGTGGGGCGCCAGCCGGGGCGCCTGCACGATCACCGTGCTGTCCACGTTGGCCAGTTCGTAGCCGACTTCGCGCACACGGCGCATGGCTTCGGCCAGCAAGCGGGCGGAGTCGGCGCCCCTGAACCGCTCGTCGGTGTCCGGGAAATGCCGGCCGATGTCGCCCAGGCCGGCGGCCCCCAGCACGGCATCGGTGACGGCGTGCAACAGCACGTCGGCGTCCGAGTGCCCGAGCAGGCCGCAGGAATAGGGAATCTGCACACCGCCTATGATCAGCGCGCGCCCCGGCACCAGCGCATGGACGTCCCAGCCTTCGCCGATGCGCATGCTTGCGTGTGAATTCATGGTGTATTGCTCCTCGGAGCGGGATGTCGGACTGGGGAGTTCACCGGAGGCCCCCGATCAAGACCTCGGCCACCGCGAAGTCTTCAGGGTAGGTCACCTTGAAGTTGCGTGACGTGCCCGGAACCAGCAGGGGGCGTTGGCCACTGCGCTCGATGGCGCTGGCCTCGTCGGTGATGCCGGCAAAACCGTCGCCGCGCGCGGCCTCAAGGGCCGAAAACAGCGCGCCGAGACGAAACATCTGCGGCGTCTGGGCCAGCCATTTGTCGGCCCGGTCCACCGTCGCGACCGACCGCCCAGCCTGCGCCTGCTTCAGGGTGTCGGGCAGAGGCAGCGCCAGCAGACCGCCCACGGCGTCTTCTGCGCAGGCATCGATCAGGCGTCCGATATCGGCCGGTGTCACCAGACAGCGCGCCGCATCGTGCACCAGCACCCAGTCGTCCTGAGGAACACCGTCCTGCAGCATGGTGCGCAAGCCGTTGCAGACGCTCTCGGCCCGGGACGCACCACCACATCGCGCCAGCACGATGCGCGGGTCATCCGGGCGGAGAAAGCGGTCGTCCGGCGCCACCACCACCCGGATGCTGGTCAGGCGCGGCTCAGCCAGAAAGGCCGCCAGGGTGTGCATCACCATGGGACGGCCAGCGACCGTCTGGTACTGCTTGGGCTGGGGCGTACCGGCGCGACTGCCCGTCCCCGCACAGGGCAGCAGGGCGTGGCATCGGGCCGGGCCGGCCGGTCGGGAAACAGGGCTTTCGCCGGGAGACGGGTGCGTCATGGGAATGCCATTCTAAAATCGACCCACACCCCCCTGCCCCTTGGCCGGGGGGTGTTGCTGTTTTCCTGTAGCCCCTGTCCGCCACGCTGCGCTGGCACCCGCGACACTCCTACCGCTGACGACCTTCTGCATGGACCTGCCCAAACTGCACGCCGGCAAGCGCTTTGCACTGCCCCGCCCACCGGCCACGGCCGACGCACTGCTGCTGGCCCGGCTGGGCTTGCGCGAAAAAGCCGAGGGCCGCCCGGTCGCCATCGTCACCGCCGACGCCACCGACGCCCAGCGGCTGATCGACGAGATGGCCTTCTTCGCACCGGACCTGCGCTGTGCGCTGTTCCCCGACTGGGAAACCCTGCCCTACGACGCATTCTCGCCCCACCAGGACCTGATCAGCGAACGACTGGCTACGCTCTGGCGCATCTACGGCCACGGTGGTACACGAGATGCGGATGTCGTGCTGGTGCCGGCCACCACGGCGCTGTACCGGCTGGCCCCGCCCTCTTTCCTGGCGGCCTACACCTTCGAGTTCAAGGGGCGCCAACGCCTGGACGAGGCCCAGCTCAAGTCCCAGCTGACGCTGGCCGGTTACCAGCACGTGAGCCAGGTGGTCAGCCCGGGCGAGTACGCGGTCCGTGGTGGCCTGATCGACCTGTTCCCCATGGGATCGCCGGTGCCTTACCGGGTGGACCTGTTCGACGACGAGATCGATTCCATCCGCACCTTCGACCCCGACAGCCAGCGCAGCCTGTACCCGGTGCCTGAGGTGCGCCTGCTGCCGGGGCGCGAGTTTCCCATGGACGATGCCGCGCGGGCGCGCTTTCGCAGCCGCTGGCGCGAACTGCTGGAGGGCGATCCGACCAAGAGCCGCATCTACAAGGACATGGGCAATGGGGTGGCCACCGCGGGCATCGAGTACTACCTGCCCCTGTTCTTTGACGAGACGGCCACCGTTTTCGACTACCTCGGCGAGCAGGCCACGGTGGTGCTGCACGGTGACCTGGAACCGGCCTTCCAGCGCTTCTGGCAGGACACACGCGACCGATACCGCCTGGTGCAAGGCGACCCGGAGCGACCGGCCCTGGCGCCGGAGCACCTGTTTCTGAGTGCCGAGCAGTTCCACACCGAAGCCCGGACCCATGCCCAGCTGGCCATCCGGCCCGGGGTCGACGATGTTCACGACAGCGCCTTTGCCCAGAAGCTCCCCGACCTGACCGTGGTGCGTGGCGCGGACGATCCGCTGGCACGCCTGCAGACCCACCTGCGCCAGAACCCGCACCGCCTGCTGATGCTGGCCGAGAGCGATGGTCGTCGCGAGAGCCTGCTCGACTTCCTGCGCGCCAGCGGCCTGAACCCGCCGGTGTTCGACTCGCTGAACGAATTCCTGGACAGCGAGGAAAAGGTCGGCATCGCCACCGCCGCCCTGACCAGCGGCTTTGCCTGGGTCGAAGCGTCGGTGGACCTGGTCACCGAGACCGAGCTGTTTGCCGCCGGCCCCACCACGCGCCGGCGCAAGAAGCAGGAACAGGTCAGCGATGTCGACGCGCTGATCAAGGACCTGAGCGAACTCAACGTGGGCGACCCGGTGGTTCATACCCAGCACGGCATCGGCCGTTACCGGGGGCTGGTCAACCTGGACATGGGCGAACGAAACCCGGACGGCAGCCCCCTGTTGCAGGAGTTCCTGCACCTGGAGTACGCCGACAAGGCGGTGCTGTATGTACCGGTCAGCCAGCTGCAACTGATCGGCCGCTACACCGGCGTGAGTGCGGATGAGGCGCCGCTGCACAAGCTGGGCAGCGGCCAGTGGGACAAGGCCAAACGCAAGGCGGCCGAGCAGGTGCGTGATGCCGCGGCCGAGCTGCTCAACATCTACGCGCG
>CALMYH010000039.1 GCA_937873395.1 uncultured Burkholderiales bacterium | reverse complement strand
TCGCCGGTGGGCTTGCGGCTGAACTTGTAGGCGCCGTGGCTGGTGCCGATGGCAATGGCCAGGGCGTCGAGCTGGGTGGCCTTGACGAAGACGGCGGCTTCTTCGGGGTCGGTCAGCATCTGGCTGTGGTCCAGCTTGCCCTCGGCGCCGATGCCGTCTTCCTCGCCGGCCTCGCCGGTTTCGAGGTTGCCCAGGCAGCCGAGTTCACCCTCGACGGTGGCGCCGACCTTGTGGGCCATGTCGACCACGGCGCGGGTCACGTTGACGTTGTAGTCGAAGCTGGCCGGGGTCTTGCCATCTTCCATCAGCGAGCCGTCCATCATGACCGAGCCGAAACCCAGGTCGAGCGCGCCCTGGCAGACCTTGGGGCTGGTGCCGTGGTCCTGGTGCATGACCAGGGGGATGTGGGGGTAGGCTTCGGTGGCGGCCTGGATCAGGTGCTTGATGAAGCTTTCGCCGGCGTACTTGCGGGCACCGGCCGAGGCCTGCAGGATGACGGGCGCACCGACCTCGTCGGCGGCGGCCATCACGGCCTGCACCTGCTCCAGGTTGTTGACGTTGAACGCGGGGATGCCATAGCCGTTGGCGGCGGCGTGGTCGAGCAGTTCGCGCATGGAAACGAGGGCCATGGGGATTCTCCTGAGGTGAGACTGGGAAACCGGTGGGGCGGGCCGCGGCAGGCCGTGCAGGCGGTGGGCCCAGGCGGCGAAGGCCGGCTTGGTAACCGCGTTGTAACCCGTTATTTTACGCCCGGCTGCCCGCCACGAAGCCGGTCAGGCGCTCCAGCACTGGCGCCCGGTCGCGCAGCGGGGGTGCCAGTGCGCCGATCAGAGTGGCGTGACCCACGCCGTCGAGCAGTTCGGACTCCACCGCCACACCGCGCTGACCGAGCGCCTGCGCCAGTCCGACGGTGTTTCTTTGCGGGTCGACCAGTCGGTCCTGGCGCGCGGCCAGCAGCAGCACCCGGTGCGGGGGCAGGGCCGGACCGGGCCTGCGGACGTGGAACAGCGGCTGTGAATCGGCCGGGGTGTCGGGCCAGCCGAAGACCCGGCGCACGCCGGCGGCCCGGATCGGGAGGAAGTCGTACGGTCCGGCCAGGCCGATCCAGCCGGCCAGCCCGGCCGGATTCAGGCTGTGCGGGGCCAGCCAGCGCGGATCCAGAGCCAGCATCGCGGCGTTGTAGGCACCGGCGCTGTGCCCCATGAGGTAGACGCGGCGGTTGTCCACGTTCCAGCCATCGGCCTGGGCCAGTGCCCAGCGCAGCGCCAGCGCGCTGTCTTCCAGAAAGGCCGGGTACCGCACCTCGGGGCTCAGGCGGTAGTCCGCCACCACCGTCACGATGCCGCGCGAGGCCAGGGCTTCACCGACGAACCGGTAGTTTTTGCGGCTTCCGTTCTGCCAGGAGCCGCCGTAGAAGAACACGACCAGAGGCCGTCCGGTGGCGGCAGGGCCCGGAAGGTAGACGTCCGATCGCTGGCGCGGAAGGGCGCCGTAGGCCAGATCGGCCTGCAGCCGGTGGGTGTCGTCGGGCACCGTGGCGTTGATCAGGCGCAGGGGGGAGCAGGCCTGCAGCAGGGGCAGCAGGCCAAGTCCGGCGATCCAGTGGCGGCGGGGGGGGTCCTGAGCTTCCATGATCCGATTACGCCACGGAGGGCCAACCGGATGCACGGCGGGGGCTTTTTTCAGGCCGCGCGGCAGATCTTGAGCGTGTTGGTGCCGCCCGGTGTGCCCATGGGCTCGCCCACGGTGATGGCATAGACGTCACCGCTTTGCATGACGCCGCGGCGTTTGAGATCGGCTTCGGCCTCGGCCAGCGCCTTGTCGCGGTCGGCGCTGGTGTCGACCAGCAGTGGCCGCACATTGCGGTAGAGCGTCATCTTGCGCTGGGTGGTCAACTTGGAGGTGACGGCATAGATGGGCATGCGAACGCTGTGCCGGCTCATCCAGAGCGCGGTCGAGCCGGATTCGGTCAGGGCCACGATGGCCTTGGCCTTGAGGTGGTGGGCGGTGAACAGCGCCCCCATGGCGATGGCATGATCGATGCGCTTGAAGGTCTCGCCGACAAAGTCGTCCTCCAGCGGGTCGTGGTCGGTCTTCTCGGCCTCCTGGCAGATGGCGGCCATCTGCTGCACCGTCTCCAGCGGGTACTTGCCGGCGGCGGTCTCGGCGCTGAGCATCACCGCGTCGGTGCCGTCGAGCACGGCGTTGGCCACGTCGGAGACTTCGGCGCGCGTGGGCACCGGGTTGACGATCATGCTTTCCATCATCTGGGTGGCGGTGATCACCACCTTGTCCATCTGGCGGGCCAGCTTGATCATGTGTTTCTGCAGGCCCGGAACCGAGGCGTTTCCGACCTCGACCGCCAGGTCGCCACGCGCGACCATGATGCCGTCGGAGACACGCAGGATGTTCTCGAGCTCGGGGATGGCCTCGGCCCGCTCGATCTTGGCAATCAGCCCCGGCTTGTGGCCGTAGGGAGCCGCCGCCATGTTGCACAGCTGGCGCGCCAGCTCCATGTCGGTGGCGTTCTTGGGGAAGCTGACCGCCACATAGTCCGCCTGCAATCCCATGGCGGTCTTGATGTCCTCCATGTCCTTGGCGGTCAACGCCGGCGCAGTGAGCCCACCACCCTGTTTGTTGATGCCCTTGTTGTTGGACAGTTCGCCCCCCATCCTGACGGTGGTGTGCACCGCCGCACCGGCCACCCGATCCACCGTGAGCACGATCAGCCCGTCGTTGAGCAGGAGCGTGTCGCCGGCCCGCACGTCGCGCGGCAGCTCCTTGTAGTCCAGGCCGACCCCCCCGAGATCGCCGGGCTCGCTGCGGGCGGCGTCGAGCACGAAGGGTTGACCAGGTTCAAGCATGACCTTGCCTTCGGCGAACTTGCCGACGCGGATCTTGGGGCCCTGCAGGTCGGCCATGATGCCGACCTCGCGCCCGGCGCGCTGGGCCGCTTCGCGCACCAGGTTGGCACGGTCGATGTGGTCCTGTGCCGTGCCGTGGGAGAAGTTCAACCGCACCACATTGACCCCGGCGCGGATCATGGCCTCCAGCAGTTGCGGGTCGCTCGAGGCGGGGCCCAGGGTGGCGACGATCTTGGTGGCGCGCTGCGGCATGAAACGGAATCTCCAGGCGAAAACACGCGGCCCGGAAGGGGCTTCGCTGTAATTGGGTTTCAATTATCGGCGAAAGCCGTTACAGCCCGGTTACGGGCCGTTCGCACGCGGATGGGCTCAGGCGCCGAGATTGACCGTGGTCCAGGCTTTCTGGCCGTTGCGGACACAGGCTGCGCCCAGCTCGGCCGGCAGCGGACTCATCACGATGCGGCAGTGGGGCGGGCTGGCCAGCCACCCGGCCACCGACTGCGGGATGACCTCGTCGGACTGGCTGTGGCTGCCCTGGCCCAGCGCCAGGATTTCGGCCTGGTAGCGTGGCTGATAGCCCGTGGCCCGGACACGCTCGGCGCTGCTGCTGCCATCGGAGCCGGTGTGGGAGAAGAAGTCCTGCGTGGCCATGTCGGTGCTGTGGCCGGCCGCGGCCTGACCGAGCAACAGGTTCCACTGCAGCGCATGGACGGCCGGGAAGAACTGGTCGCCGCAGGTCCTGGCCTGCGCGCGGGCCTCGTTGATGGCTTCGAGGAGGGCCTCGGCATAGTCCGGATGACCACAGCCGAGTTCGTCGGGCAAACTGACTTCGGTGACCGACACAGTGCCCGCGTTCACGCTGGCCGGGCCACGCGGGCTCGCCGGCCCATCGTCATCACCGCCACCACCGCAGGCGGTCAGCAATCCCGCAGCCAGCAACCCGATCACCGATTTCAGCCCCATGTCGATCTCCTGCCGGGCTTCGGGATCCGGTCACCGTGACCGGGCGCTCTTGCGCTGCTTGTCCGAAGCTGTTGGCGGTTCGATCGGCGTTCGGCGATGGAACTGAAGGGCCGAAACCAAGAAAAGAAGGGGGATTTTTCTCCCTATAGATCAATGGGCTTCAATCGTGATCTGGCATGCAAACCATGCCATTACGGCCGCGTGATGCTGCCTTGGCGGGCTGTGCTTCAGCGCAGGGCCGCGTCGCTCGGGGCGCGGCTCAGGGCATTGTTTTCGGTGACCAGACGGGCCAGCATGCGCATGAAGGACTGGCGCTCGTCGTCGCTGAGCGGTGCCAGGATCTGCTCCTGCGCGCGCAGCATGGCGGGCACCACCTCACGCAGGGCCTGCTGGCCCGAAGGCGTCAGCTCCAGCTCGCGCGCGCGGCGGTCGTTGGGCGAAGTGCGGCGCAGCAACCATCCGCGTGTCTCCAGCCGATCCACCACGCCACCGGTGGTCGAAGCGTCCAGCGCAATGGCACGCGCGAGCGTGCGCTGATCGATGCCCGGCTGATTGGCCACCGCCTGCAAGGCGGCGTACTGCACCGGTGTCACGCCCAGCTCCCCCACCTCCTGCAGGAAAATCCCGACCGAAATCTGGTGCAGCCGCCGGATCATGTGGCCGGGCTGATGGTCGATGTCGATGGCGGTCGGTTCGGGGGACTTCATGCCGCTGGTCGGTGCTCGGGGCACCGGGAGGGAAAGCTGTTGACGGATATTATCCGGACCCATATGATAAGCATACTTATCATTAACCTGAGTCAACAAGCCCTGCTAGGAGACACGACATGACTTCCCCTTCCAGTCTGCCCGTTCTGGTATCCGGCGGCGGCATCGGCGGCCTGGCCGCCGCCCTCGCCCTGGTGCGCCAGGGCTTCCACGTGCAGGTGTTCGAGCAGGCACCGGAGATCGGCGAGATCGGCGCCGGCATCCAGCTCGGGCC
>CALMYH010000038.1 GCA_937873395.1 uncultured Burkholderiales bacterium | reverse complement strand
GCGCTGGTGGATCCCCAGGACCGCGATGCCCTGGCCGACCCGCCGTTTGACGGCCGCGAAATTGCGCTGACGCAGCGCAGTGCCCAGCACCTGCGCGAGCTCGGCCTGTGGCCCCACCTGGGACAGGACCACATCGCTCCCCTCAAGGATGCCCTGGTGCTCGACGGCCACCCATCCGGACGCCAGGCGCGCATGCGCATCGGGCACGAACTCAGCCACTGCCAGGAGCTGGGTTTTCTGGTCGGCAACCACCACATCCGGCGCGCCGCCTGGCTGGCGAATTTTGGCCCGTCCGAAGCCGGTCAGGCACCCACCCTGCTGCACGGCCGGCGGGTTGTGCAGATCCGCACCGACGCCGAGGCCGCCCGCGCCACCCTCGACGATGGCCAGACGCTGACGGCCCGCCTGGCCGTGGCGGCCGACAGCCGACATTCGCTCACCCGCCGCGCCATGGGCATCGGCGCCGACCTGCACGACTACGGCCGCACCATGCTGGTGTGCCAGATGACCCACGACGAACCGCACCACGCCACCGCCTGGGAATGGTTCGACCACGGCCAGACCCTGGCCCTGCTGCCGATGAACCCCTGCGAGCAGACCGGGCGCCACCGTTCCTCGGTGGTGCTGACCCTGCCCAGCCAGGACATCGACCCGCTGATGGCGCTGCCCGAAGCCGCCTTCAACGAGGCCATCACCCTGCGCTTCGCCTCCCAACTGGGGACCATGCGCCTGGTCAGCACACGCCACGCCTACCCGCTGGTCGGTGTCTGGCCACACGCTTTGGTGGGCCGGCGCTTTGCCGCCATCGGCGACGCCGCGGTCGGCATGCACCCGGTCACGGCCCACGGTTTCAACCTCGGCCTGCACAGCGTGCAGGCCCTGTCCGAGATGGTGCTGCAGGCGCACCGGCGCGGGGCCGACATCGCCGACCCGTCGGGGTTGGCGCGCTACCAACGCCGGCACCGCTCGGCCAGCCGCGGCCTGTATTTCGCCACGCATGCGGTCGCCTCGCTCTACACCCGCGAACAGGGGCCGGCGCGCCTGGTGCGCCATGCACTGGTACAGCTGGGCGAGCGTTTTGTGCCTTTCAAGCGCGCGGTGGCAGCCAGCCTGACCGGGCTGGCCTGACCGAAAGACGAGGCAAGTTCAACATCCTTGTTCAACATCAAGGCAGGCGTCAGCCAGCGCTTCTACAGTGATGAGTGTTTCCGGCCCCATCGAAGGACCGGAATCGACCCGATCGCCGAGGAGACCCTGCCATGTTGTCCGCCTACATCACCCACAGCGACTGTGCCCGGCACGCCATGGGCCCCGACCACCCCGAATGCCCCGAACGCCTCGGCGCCATCAACGACCACCTGCTGGTCAAAGGCCTGCTTGACTGCATGATCCCGGTCGATGCGCCCCTGGCCACCGAAGAGCAGCTCGGGCGTGCCCATGCTTCGCTGTACGTGCGCGAACTGTTCGCCGCCTCGCCCACCGAGGGCCTGCATGCGGTCGACCCGGACACCAACATGAACCCGCACACCCTGCAGGCCGCCCTGCGGGCCGCGGGCGCGGCGGTCAAGGCCACCGACATGGTCATTGCCGGTGAAGCCCCCACCGCCTTCTGCTGTGTGCGCCCGCCCGGACACCACGCCGAGCGCGAGGCCGCGATGGGTTTCTGCTTTTTCAACAACGTGGCCGTCGGTATACGCCACGCGCTGGATGTGCATGGGCTGAGCCGGGTCGCCCTGATCGACTTCGATGTCCACCACGGCAACGGCAGCGAGGACATCTTCCGCGGTGACGAACGGGTACTGATGTGCTCGATCTTCGAAAAAGGGCTCTATCCGTTCAACGGGGAGAGCGCCATTGGCCCGAACATGGTCAATGTCGGGCTGCCCAGCCGCTCGGGCAGCGATGCCTTCCGCGCTGCGGTTGCGGAACACTGGATCCCCGCCCTCGACGCCTTTGCACCCGAGATGATCTACATATCGGCTGGCTTCGATGCCCACCGCGAAGACGATATGGGCAACCTCGGTCTGGTCGAGGCCGATTACGCCTGGGTCACCCAGCAACTCATGGAAGTGGCCCAACGCCACAGCCGGGGCCGGGTGATCTCCTGTCTGGAGGGCGGTTATGTCCTCAGTCCGCTGGCGCGCAGCGTCGCTGCGCATGTGCGGGTCCTCATCGGCGCCGACTGAACCCCCATCCGACCGGCCGTCGGCCAGTCATCCGCTCGACTCGCGGGTGGTCGATAAACACCTGTTGAACACCGGCATGTCCGGTCTGCCACCATTGGCAGACCGGACTCCTGTCACGCCCTGATCATGGAAAAACACTATCTCACCCCCCTGTTCCTGCCCGAATCCATCGCGGTTTTTGCCGGTCCCAAGGATTCGACCGACCCGCGCTTCGCCCACGCCCGCTCGGTCAGTGCCGCCCTGCGCGCACAACGTTTTGCCGGCCGGCTGGTGTTCATCGACATCCACACCACCGGCACCCTGGCCGACCTGGCCCAGACCCGGGCCGACCTGGCCATCATCGCCCTGCCACCGGAGGACGTGATCGAGGCACTGGAAGTGGCCGGCCGCATCAAATGCCGGGCCGCGCTGGTGGTCGGCAGCGGGGTCGCTCCCGAACGGGCTGCCGAGATGCACCGCGTCGCCCGCCGGCACGGCATGCACATGCTCGGACCCAACAGCCTCGGCCTGCAACGCCCGAGGGCCGGTCTCAACGCCAGCACCGTCGGCCCCCTGGCCGCCACCGGCTCACTGGCCCTGGTGTCCCAGTCCGGCGCCTTGACCGCCTCCATCCTGGACTGGTCCACGCAGAACGCCGTCGGGTTCTCCACCGTGGTTTCGCTGGGTCCCCACACCTCGGTCGACATCGCCCAGGTGCTGGACTACCTGGCCACCGATCCGCAGACCCACAGCATCGTGGTCTACATGGAAGGCATTTCGAACGCCCGCCGCTTCATGAGTGCCTTGCGGGCTGCTGCCAATGCCAAGCCGGTGGTGGTGCTCAAGGCCGGCCGGAAAAAGGCCGGCAACCTGGCCGCCCAGACCCACAGCGGTGCCATCGTGGGCAGCGACGACGTGTTCGATGCCGCCCTGCGCCGAGCCGGTGCCGTGCGGGTGCGTTCCTTTGTGGAACTTTTTTCGGCCGCCAAATGCCTGGCCTCACGCTACCGGCCGGTCGGCAAACGCCTGAGCATCATCACCAACGGCGGTGGGCCGGGTGTGCTGGCCGCCGACTGGGTGAGCGAGATCGGCCTGGACCTCGGTCCGCTGAACCCCGAACTGGCCCGTGAAGTCGCCCAGCAACTGCCCGCCCTGGCCTCCATGAGCGACCTGCTGGACCTGTCGGAAGACGCCACACCCCAACACTACCAGGTCGCCATCGATGCGGCCGGCCGCGACCGCGGCATCGACGGCATCCTGGTGGTGCACTCACCCAAGGCCGGCGTGGATGCCGCCGAGGTGGCCCGTGCCATGGCCGAAGCCAAGACCCATCTCAACAAACCCCTGCTCAGCTGCTGGATGGGAGACGCCTCGGTCGGCGAAGCTCGCAGCGTTCTGGCTGCGGCGGCCATCCCCACCTTCCGCACACCCGAGGCCGCCGTGGGTGCCTTCGGCAACATCGCCAGCTTCTACCAGAACCAGCAGCTGCTGCAGCAGACGCCCCCTCCTCTGTCGGCCCTGGCCAAACCCGACGTGGAAGGTGCCCGCCTCATCATCGAGAACGTGCTGGCCGAGCGGCGCAAGGTGCTCACCGAGATGGAATCCAAAGCCCTGCTCTCGGCCTTCCACATCCCGGTCACCCAGACCATCCTGGCCCGCAGCGCCAACGAGGCCATGATGATCGCCACCCAGCTGGGATACCCGGTGGCACTCAAGATCGATTCGCCCGACATCAGCCACAA
>CALMYH010000037.1 GCA_937873395.1 uncultured Burkholderiales bacterium | reverse complement strand
CGGGTGCGGATGTCCAGGTCCAGGCCTTTGAGGTTGTGCTGGCGGGCGCCGCGGATTCGGATCACGCCCTGCACGCCCTCGGCCGGCTCGGGGGAGAGATCGGTCTTGGGCAGGGAGCGGTTGGCGTCGGACATGGAGGACGGGGCGGAAAAGGAGTCAACCATTCTAGGAGTGCGGGGCAACCCCCGTCCGGCGGCCGGAAACCGGACCGCGTCGGATTCTCCGCCAACAGCCAAAGACGCTCCTCTACACTCGTGGTCCTATCTGGAGCATTGCGCATGTACAAGTTGCTTCAAGGGCTGGCTGTGTCGGCCCTTATCGTTTCCGCACCCGCCTGGGCACAAATCAAGGTGGGCATGCCATCTGGGCTGACCGGGTCGGTGGCGGCCGGGGTCAAGGAGAACCTCGTGGGCGCCCAGCTCTATCTGGACGCCATCAATGCGCGGGGAGGCGTGAACGGGCAGCAGATCGAGTTGCTGGCGGTGGACGACCAGTTCGATCCCAAACAGACGGTCGAGGTGGCCAGAGACCTGATCACTCAGCATCAGGTTGTGGCGCTTTTCCTCAATCGTGGGACACCGCACACGCAGGCGCTGCTGCCCGTGTTGGCCGAATACCGCATACCGCTGGTCGGGCCGAGCACCGGAGCGATGGTCCTCCACCAGCCGGTCAACCCCTGGGTGTTCAACGTGCGGGCCACCTACCAGCGGGAAGCCATCAAAGCGATCGAGCACCTGGCCACCATCGGCATCACTCGCATCGCTGTCCTGGAGACCGACGATTCTTTCGGCGCCGACTCGGCGGCCGGGGCCCGCCAGGGCTTCGAACGCACCGGTCTGCAACCGGTGATGCAGGAGAAGTTCCCTCGCGACAGGCCCGATTTCACGGCACTGGCCCGTCAGGTGCGTTCGGTCGAAGCCCAGGCGGTGCTGGTGATTGGTTCAGCCGGCAACACGGCGAACGCGGTTCAGGCCATCCGGTCTGCCGGCTCGCGCGCGCAGGTGGTGACCTTGTCCAACAACGCGTCGGAAGGATTCATACGCCTGCTGGGTGAACACGCCCGCGGCGTGATCGTCACCCAGGTGTTTCCGAACGAGCGCAGCCTCAGCTACCCGCTGATCAAGGAAGCGCGCGATCTGGCCACCGCCCGGGGCATGGACGGAGTGTCCCCGGCCATGATGGAGGGCTTCGCAGCGGCCAAGGTCCTGGTCGAGGGGCTTCGGCGTGCCGGTTCCAGACCAAGCCCCGCAGGGCTGCGTGACGCGCTGGAGGGACTCCGCAATTTCGATATCGGGGGCCTGTCGATCAGCTACGGCCGGAACAACCGCACCGGCCTCGACTTCGCCGATCTTTCCATCATCGACGCCAGCGGCCGCTTCCGGCGCTGACAGCCGGGCAACGGCGCCTGCGATCACAGAAAGCCGACATCGCGATTGGAAAAATTGCGCAGGTTGGGCAACACGCTGTCGAGCTGCCCTTCGCCGGCGCCCAGCCAGCGCAGGAGCGTGGCCGCGTACTGGTCCACGCTGGTGGTGGGTATCCACCGACCGTGCAGCTCCCAGCTGTGTTGTCCGACGTCGTCGGCCCCTCCCAGCTGCATGGAAGGGAACACCCCGTAGGTCTGGCTGCCGCGAACCGCAGCACCCATGACCAATTGGTGGTTGCCCCAGGCGTGATCGGTTCCCAGGCTGTTGTTGGGACGGAAGGTGCGACCAAAGTCGCTCTGCGTGAACAGGGTGACGGCTTGGGCCATGCCAAGCGCCGTCATGGCATTCTGGAAACAGGCCATGGCCTCCGCCAGCGCCTGCAGCAGCTGGGCATGCTGACCGGTCGTGGCGTTGGAGCCGCTGACCTGGTCTCCGTGGGTGTCGTAGCCGCCCTGGGTCGCGAAAAAGAGATGGCGGCTGCCTCCCAGCACCGCGTTGCCATGGACGAGTTTGGCCACCTGATAAAGCTGCCGCCCGATGGGGGTGTTGACACGGTTGCCGGTGGTGATCGGGGCAAAGGCCTGGTCGATGGCGGCCACGGCACCCGCCTCGCCCGGCCGCACACGCACCAGGGCTCCGAGACGGTCTGACATGTCCAGAGCCGATCGCTGCTGTACGGCAAACTGATCGAGCATCTGGTTGCCGGTGTTGCCTCCGTACAGCATCCGCACCGCGTTGCGCCGGGCCACCGTGGGTGCCCAGGTACCGTCCATGCCCTGCAGGCCGAAGACGCCCCCCGGCTCCGGCAACACCAGAGGCACATCCCGCTCCGAAATGCCGAAACGACCGTTGCCACCCACCGACACCACTGGCGTGGTCAGCCCCATGGCACTGACCGCCCGCCCGCCCCAGCCTGTGCGAGTCAGCACGCTGGCGCTGGCGCTCTCCCAGAGGGCCTGCTGGTCCGAGTGCGAGTAGAGATTGTCCGGAATGTCCGGCGAAGAGGCCGGCAGGCTTCGATATTGCGCCTTGCTCAGGGGCCGGGCCAGTGGACCGACATTGAACACGGGCGCCAGATCACCCCGGTCCCATGCCGGACGCAGCGCCGACATGGCCGGATGAAGCCCATAGCTGCTGCCGGCCAGGGGAACCAGGCTGGCCCGAGGCAAGGCCAGCGAGCGACGGATGCTGGCGTACTCGGCATGGCGTTCGGTATCGCTGGGAACCACCATGTTCATGCCGTCGTTGCCTCCGAACAGGAACACGCACACCAGCGCCTTGTACCCCGACTGGGCGTGTGCGGCCATGGGCAGGACGGAAGAGACCGCGCCAAGCCCTAAGGCCGCCAAAGCCTTCCTGAGTGCGTCCCGGCGGCTGGGGTCTTGGGGAATCATGGAATCCATCGGGTGCACCCTCTCATCGGACCACGTGGTATTGGGGCGTGGACAGCACCAGATAAGCGGCCTGCCTCACCCGGTTGGTCAAGGAAGTCTCGCGGGCCGCCGATGTCGACGTCTGCACCGGGAAGGCGTCGACGGCATCCACCACGACGCTTCGCTGGTCAGGCGGCAGCACTTCGCCCAGAGCCAGCAACGCGATGCGGTCCACCAGCTCCCCGGCGTCTGCCGCGCTGGCGTGGAAAGCCGACAGGTTGACCTGGGTGCCCAGCGCCCCGGGCACCGAAGTGGCGGGTTGAGATCCTCCCCAGAAGACCAGGTAATTGACATAGTTCAGCCGGTTGAGCGCGGTGTTGGCGTTGTGGATACCGAACGCAGGGCCCATCAGGTTTGTACCGGCCAGAGGGTAATCCGGGGCATAAAAATTGAACACCGAGGGCGAGCGGAAGACGTGTTGCCGCATTTCCTCACCCCACCACCAACCCAAGGCATCGCCGTCGGTGCGACCGTTGAGCATGCGCACCACACCGGTGAACAGCTGGATCGGCTCACGCAATCGGCCCGCCTCGTTGCCCGGCAGCTCTTCGCGGGCGTGCGGATCCAGGAGAATCGCCGCCACCGTGGCCCTCATGTCACCCGTTCGGCCGGTGCCAAACGACTGGAAACGGCCGTCCCGGAATGCCTGGGCGACCCTGGCCACATAGTCCGGCGCCGGGTTGCTGCTGACCAGGTGCTGGATGAGGTAGCGACTGACGAAAGGCGCCAGGTTGGGGTGTCGCATCAGGCTGTCCAGCACCCCGTCCAGCGCCTGCTCGGCCGAATGTCCTGCGGTCAGCGACACGCCCGACAACAGCGCCAGAGGTTCGGTGTTGTGGCGGGCCGCGACCGGCACCATATTGCCACCGTAGTGGCGGCAGTTCGTGCCCGCCGGCCAGCAACCCCAAGGGGAACGCCCTCCCGCCGGATAGGTCCAGCCTGTCAGGGCATAGGCGTAGGATCGCACCACATCGTTGTCGTAGGTGGGCACACAGGCGCCTGTGTGCAGACTGCCATCCGGGTTCAGCTCGCAGGTGCCGATGGAAAACAGCTGCAGCAACTCCCGGGCGAAGTTTTCATTGGGGGCATCCCTGTCGTTGTTGGCGTTGTTGAGGTAGTCGCCCATCACGGGCGACAGAATCACGCCCCGCAGGAGGTCACGGTAGTTGCCGAACGCATGGTCCGACAACATGTTGTGGTAGTTCCTGAATCCGTAGGTGCCACTGACCTCCAGGTTGGAAATGACCAACAGCTGCTGCAGTGCCAGGGCCACGCGCTGTCGCAACTGGTCGCTGCCGGTGGTGGCATTGCGATAAAAATCCCACAGGAGAGGCGTGCTGGAGTACCAGTCCCGCCAGCAATTTGCACCCCGGGTGTCGCAGAACCCGGTGTTGGGGTCGGTGTGCCGGTGAATGGCATCCGACCCGCCTGAGACATAGCGGGACGGGTAGGCCTGCAGTTGTGAGGCCACCCAGGCTTCGGCACCCAGGGAGCGGATACGCCGGACCAACTCCTCCGTGGGCCCGAAGGTGGCCTGATCGGCCAGCCGGACAGCGTCACGCTGTGTGGTGCGCGGAACCCCGGGCTCATGGTCGGGAGATTCGATCGGCGAGCCCGACGAGCCGGAGCCGCTGCCCCCACCACACCCCACCGCCAGAGCCAGCAGCAACAGGGCTGGCCAGCGTCCCGCCCAGAGAAAGCATCGATGCATCCCACGTCTCTTCATGCTGGCGCAGCTTAAGCCAGGGCTGCGTCGGGCGCCGGAGCAGACGTGAGCAAACGTTACAAGACCCGATGCCGATTACGGCTGTGCACACTTTCCTGACCAAAGGCGCGCCGCCCGACACGAACGGCATCCTGGCCGCACCGGGCCGCACAGCCGGCACCGCACCGGCTCAGCTCTTGACCACCAGCACCGGCACCTTGGCATGGGTCAGGATTTTCTGCGCGACGCTGCCCAGGATCAGCGCCTTGACGCCCTGGCGCCCGTGTGAACCCATGACGATCAGGTCACAAGCTTCTGCGTCGGCGGTTTCCAGAATGCCTTCGTACACCACATTGCGCTCGATGGTGTCACCAGCGAAGGACACACCCTCGGCCTCACAGGCCTTGGCCACCGCTTCCAGCGCCAGTCCGGCAGCGTTCTTGGCTTCGGCCAGATAGGCTTGCAGACCCACCGCCGACGCATCGCCGATGCCGATGTAGGGGAAGGGATCGATCACGTACACACCCACCACCTGGGCGGCCTGGGACTTCGCCAGACCGGCAGCGGCCCGGGCGGCATGGGCCGCGAGTTCGGAACCATCGGTGGGCACAAGAATTTTTTTGAACATGGTCGGTCTCCTGTGTTGAGATGAATCTGCCGCTGCCAAGGCAGCGACCCGCGTGTCTATGCTATCCCAGCCTTGGGGTTCGGTGCTTGAGCCGTATCAAGTCTTGCGGGCAGCACCGGCAGGCAGATGGGCAGCCGCTTCCCACGCTCCCTGCCCGAACCAGTCATCGCCGTCGAGCCAGGCGCGCAGCATGGGCAGGGCGTCCAGGCCCCAGAAGGCTTTGCCGCCCGACACCAGGGCGGGCACACCGAACAGTCCGCCGGCCAGCGCGGCATCGGTGTTGGCGCGCAACTGGGCTTTGACCTCCGGCCCGTCCGCGTCGGGCCAGGGCTGGTCGCGCCGGGCCATGTGGTCCTGCAGCAGTGCCTGCAGCTCGCTCAGGCGGGTCGGGTCGGCGGCGTCGTGGCCGCCGCGCCAGACATGGCGAAACAGCTGCTCGGTCACGTAGCGGCTGGTTTCTCCTGGCGCCTCGGGGGTGGCGGTGGCCAGACCCAGGCGCAGCAGCGGCAAGGGGTTGAACGGGTGACTGGCCGGCAGGTCCAGCGGCACACCGTGCTGGCGCGCCAGCCAAAGCACCTGGCGGTAGGTCCAGTCCCGCTTGCCGGGGATCTCAGCCGGGCCGAGCTGCCCGTGGGCCTTGAGCAGGCCGGCAAACAGCACCGGGCGGTAACGCACCTGCACACTCAGGCCCATGAGCGCCTGGGGCAGGCACTCGAAGGCCAGATAAGCATAGGGCGAAATCGGGTCGAACCAGAACTCGATGTCGTGCAGTGTGGGGGTTTCGGTGCTCATGGCAGGGGCTCGCTCAGCGCTGGCGATCTTCGATCCGCGACCAGATCTGCAGACGCGCTTCATCGGACAGGGCGCCCCAGCCGGCAATCTCGTCGATGCTGCGCCAGCAACCCCGGCACAGACCGCTGCACGGGTCCATCTGGCAGACCGAGACACAAGGTGAGGGCACACCCGGTCCGCGGTGGCGCTGCCGGGCGTCGGCCAGGTTGATCAGCACATCGTGGTTCATGGCGTCTGGGTCACGTCGGCCACCGGGGCACCGGTGAGCTCGCGCAGCTCGGCTGGCGAGAGGCGGAACACCGCATGCGGGTGACCGGCGGCCGCCCACACCACGTCGAAGCGGAACAGCTGTTCGTCGATCAGGGTGACCGGCGGCCAGGTGTGACCCACCGGCGATACGCCACCGATGGAAAAACCGGTGGCGGCCTTCACGAAATCGGCATCGGCACGGCCCAGCTTGCCGCCCTCGGTGCACACCAGGGCCTGCACCTTTTTTTCGTCCACCCGCCGGTCACCCGAGGTGACCACCAGGACGGCGGCATCGTCGCTCTTGCGGCGGAAGATGATGCTCTTGGCAATCTGGCCCAGGGCCACACCCAGCGCATCGGCGGCCTGTTGGGCGGTGCGTGCGGCATCGTCGAGCATCACAGGGTTGTGCGGGTGGCCCATGGCGGACAGTGTCTGGACCACACGGCGAACGGCCGTGGGCAGGTCCTGGGTTTCGGCGGTGATGGCGTTCATGCCCTGATGTTAGCGGCCCTGCACCACCCCTGCGGTGCAGCGGGTCAGGTGGCGGCCCGCTTGACCATGAACAGGCTGGCGCCCATGGCCATCAGCACACCGCCGAAGACGCGGTTCTGGGTCCGCCGGGCACGCGCCGTGGCCAGCCAGCGCTGGGCGCGCGAGGCCAGCCAGGCATAGCCGTGCATCACGACCACATCCACCGCCACCGCAGTCACCAGCATCACCGGCAGCTGCCACCACAGCGAGCGCTGCGGATCGATGAACTGGGGCAGCACCGCCACCATGAACACGATGCCCTTGGGGTTGGTGACATTGGTCAGGAAACCGAGCACAAAGCGCTGGCGCGCGGGCGGACCTGTCTTGACCGTGGCGGCAACAGAGCCACCGGCCGACGCCGGGTGTGCACTGTGGGAGG
>CALMYH010000036.1 GCA_937873395.1 uncultured Burkholderiales bacterium | reverse complement strand
CGAGATAAGCTAGTGACTGGAGTTCAGACGTGTGCTCTTCCGATCTCCCGGCGAGCGCTTTCCGGCCGATGGTGAGGTGCTGATCGGCGAGTCGCAGGCCGACGAGTCCATGCTGACCGGCGAGTCGATGCCGGTGCCCAAACAGCCCGGCGATGGGGTCACGGGCGGGGCCATCAATGGCGATGGCTCTCTGGAGCTGCGGGTGCGCGCGGTGGGTGCCCAGAGCGTGCTCTCGCACATCATCGCCCTGGTGCAGGACGCCCAGGCGGCCAAGGCACCGGTGCAGCGCCTGGTGGACCGTGTGGCGGCGGTGTTTGTGCCGGTGGTGCTGCTGATCGCCATGGCCACCCTGGGGGTCTGGTGGCAGCTGGGTGCCCCCATCGAGACCGCCCTGCTCAACGCCGTGTCGGTGCTGGTGATCGCCTGTCCCTGTGCGCTGGGCCTGGCCACGCCGACGGCCATCATGAGTGGCACCGGAGTGGCGGCGCGTCACGGCATCCTGATCAAGGACCCGGTGGCGCTGGAGATGGCGCACCGGGCCGACACTGTGGCTTTCGACAAGACCGGCACCCTGACCGAGGGCCATCCCAGGCTGCGCCTGATCGAGGTCGCCGAAGGCGTCGACGAGTTGGCGACCTTGCAGGCGGCCGCAGCCCTGCAGAGCCAGAGTACGCACCCGCTCGCTCTGGCGGTGATCGAGGCGGCCCAGGCCCAGGGCCTGCGAGTCCAGGCCGATGGCGCCCGCGACGTGCAGGCCGTGCCCGGCCGGGGCCTGTCGGGCCGGGTCGCGGGGGCCTGGCTGGCCCTGGGCAGCCTGCGCTGGATGCGGGAACTGACGATCTCCAGCCCGCTGCTGCTCGACCGCGGCGCTGTGCTTGAGCAGCAAGGTGGCACGGTGTCGGTGCTGGCCAGTGGCAGCGGCGAAGGTGTCTGGACGCCCTTGGCCCTGCTTGTGTTCGGTGACGAAGCCAAGGCTGGCGCGTCAGTTGCCCTGGAGCAGCTGCGCGAGCAGGGTCTGCGGCTTCGCATGGTCTCCGGTGACAGCCGGGGGGCTGCCCTGGCGATGGGCCACCTGCTGGGTCTGCGCGCCGACCAGGGCGAGGTGCTGGCCGAGGTGTTGCCCGGCGACAAGGCCCAGGCGATTGAAGCCCTTCGTGAAGGAGGCCGGCACACCGTGGTGATGGTGGGCGACGGTGTCAACGACGCGCCTGCGCTGGCCGCCGCCGATGTTGGCATCGCCATGAGCCACAGTCGCGGTGGGGGCTCGGATGTGGCGATGCATGCTGCCGGCATCACCCTCATGCGCGGCGATGTGGCCCTGGTGGGCGCGGCCCTGGACATTTCGCGCCGAACGGTGGTCAAGATCCGGCAGAACCTTTTCTGGGCTTTTGCCTACAACACCGCCGGCATTCCCCTGGCGGCACTCGGCTTTCTCAGCCCGGTGGTGGCCGGCGCTGCCATGGCGCTCAGTTCGGTCTGTGTGGTCACCAATGCGCTGCTGCTGCGGCGCTGGCAACCGCCAATGCGCTGAAGTCCGGGGCGCCGAGCAAGGCGCTTGACGTGCATCAAGGCCAGGTCGTGCGCAATGGGCGATGCTCCGGCACTCACGGCTCCGTTCGAGAGCCTGGGCAGGAGACAGGACCATGAATCGACAAGCCTTGCAGGTCATCCGCGACGAACATGCCAGTCTGGCGGCCATGTTGCGTTCTCTGGTGCAGATGCTGCGCCGCGGACCGGCGCCCGATGGCAGGGACGAACACGAACGCTACTTCGACGTGCTGCGCGCGATGCTGTTCTACATCGACGAGTTTCCGGAGAAGTTGCACCACCCGAAGGAAACCGAGCTGCTGTTTCCCCGCATCGTCCAGGCCTCGCCCGAGGTGGCCCAGGCGATCGCCCAGTTGGACCGCGACCACGAGGTCAGCGAAGGCAAGGTGCGCGAACTGATGCACCTGCTTATGGCCTGGGAGTACCTGGGTGACACGCGCCGGCAGGCATTCGAGGACGCCGCGAAGCTGTACGTCGAGCGCTATCTGCAGCACATGAGCCTGGAAGAGACCGTGGTGCTGCCGGCGGCGGAGAAGTCGCTGAGCGATGCCGACTGGCATGCACTCAATGCGGCCTTTGCCACCAACCAGGACCCGCTGAACGCCCGTATCCCTCGCGATCCACAGTTCGACCGGCTGTTCACCCGCATCGTGATGAAGGCGCCTGCCCCGGTGGGTCTGGGGCAGGACTGAATCGCGACGACCCGGCGACGGGCCGCAGGTTCTGGCATGGCCGCCTGTCTGCCGGTGCTAGAAAAACCCGCTACCGGGCTTCCGTAACAAAAGGTTTTTTGGAATACTTAGGGCTTCATTCAGGAATGAAGCCCGGGTGTCCCATGACCCAGATCCATCAGCCTCCGATTCCGCCCGATTCCGCCGAGTTGCCGGTCTCGCTACGTGCCCTCATGCAACAACTGGGTCAGGCGGCCCGTCCACCCGGCCAGCCCCAATCTGCGCGTTTCTTCGATGCCTTGCGCGCCATCTGCCTCACGGTGGAGCCCGGCCTGCTCGGTCCAGGCGGTCGTTCCGACCTGGCCGGATTTCTGGCGGCCTTGAGCAGCATCGAGGACCGTGTCTGCGGCGGGAGCCTGGACGACGAATCCAGTCTGGATGCCCTGATGGCGGTGCTGGCGGTGCACGGCTACCTGTCCAATGCGGCGCGCCCTGTGCTGATGGACCGGCTCTCGCGCACACTGGCCTCGTACCGTTCGGAGTTCTGGCAGCAAGACACGCTCGACCTCGATGCCGACCGACCTGTTCCCATGAACGAACCGGTGATCGACTGGAACACCCTGGGTGTGCGGCTGATGCGCCCGGTCAGCGACCGCCCCGGTCAGGTCGTGGACGCCGAAGAGACCGGTTGGGAAGCCTTTCCGGCGGTGCAGCGGCAGGGGCCGACCCTGCACTGAACCGCACCGGTGGTGGCCGGTTGGCCCTGCCGGCCGCGCCCAAGTGGACCTGCCTGGCCGGCAGAAGATGGCGTATCGTCGCGCCAATTGCATCTTCTGCGGATCCTCCCATGGCCCTCGGTCAATTCGCCTACGCCAACCACAGCACCCGCTTCCTGGCCTGTGATCCCCTGTCCGACCAGCCGTTCGCGGTGGCCGGTGTGCCCTACGACGGGGTGGTGACCAACCGGCCGGGGGCGCGCTTCGGGCCGCAGGCCATTCGCAGCGCCAGCCTGATGCTGTGTGACGGTATCCACCCGGTGTTCGACGTTTCGCCGCTGGAGCACCTGGGCGATGCGCTGGACCTGCGCCTGCCCAATGCCTCGCCGCTGGACGAGGTGCGGCGCCACATCGAAACCCAGGCGGCCGAGCTGATGGCGCGCCACCACTGCGTGTTCCTGGGCGGCGACCATTCGGTCACGCTGTCGCTGCTGCGCGCGGCCCATGCGCGCCACGGTGGCCAGCCGCTGGCCCTGGTGCATTTCGATGCCCACTGCGACACCTGGACCGACCATTTCGGCGAGCCTTCAGGCCACGGCACCTGGACCTACGAGGCCTTGCAGGAGGGCCTGGTCAGCGCCGCCCACACGGTGCAGATCGGCATCCGCTCTGCGGGCGTGCGCGCGGCGCGCGAGTACGTGGCCGACCAGGGCGGGCAGATCTTCACCGCCCGTGCCCTGCGCGGTCTCGACGGCGCCGGCCTGCAGCCGGTGATCGGGGCGATCCGCGACCGCATCGGCCAGCGGCCCTGCTACCTCAGCCTGGACATCGACTGCCTGGACCCGGCGTTCGCGCCCGGCACCGGCACACCCGAGCCCGGCGGCATGACCAGCTCGCAGGTGCTGACCCTGCTGGAGGCCCTGGCCGATCTGAACTGGATCGGCATGGACTGCGTGGAAGTGGCCCCGGCCTACGACCACGCCGAGCTGACCAGCAACGCCGCCGCCAGCTTTGTCTGGACCTACCTGTGTGGCCAGGTGGCCCGCCGGCTGGGCCGCCTGACGGAGGTCTGATCATGGCCAACGGTTCCCTCATTGGTCCGGACACCCGACTGAACCGCCGCAGTTACTACGAGGCCAGCGTGCAGCGGCCGTCGGCCCACCCGCCGCTGCAAGGTGCGCAGACGGCCGATGTGCTGGTGGTCGGTGGTGGCTTTGCCGGTCTGAGTGCCGCGCTGGAGCTGGCCCAACGGGGCTATGCGGTGGTGCTGCTGGAGGCCGACCGTGTCGGCTCCGGCGCATCGGGACGCAACGGCGGCCAGGCCATCGTTGGTTTTGCCAGCGGCCAGGAACCCTTCGAGCAGCAGCTGGGCGCGGCCGACGCACGCCGGGCCTGGGACATGTCGCTCGAAGCCCTGGACCTGATCCAGCAGCGCATCGGGCGCCACCGGATCGCCTGTGACTGGGTGCCGGGTTACCTGTACGTCGCCGACAGCGCGCGCAAGGTGCGTGCCTTGCGCGAGGAAGCGGATGGTCTGGAAGCGCTGGGCATTCCTTGCGACTGGGCCGAGGGTGCCGAGGTGCCGCGCCTGATCGACAGTCCCCGCTACCTCGCTGCGGCCTACGAGTCGCGTTCGGGGCACCTGCACCCGCTCAAGTACGCGTTGGGTCTGGCCGAGGCGGCACGCGCTGCCGGCGTGCGCATCTTCGAGCGCTCGCCGGTCACCGGGCTGACGCGCGGCGCGTCGCTGGTGGCGCGCACCGAGCAGGGCCAGGTGACGGCGCGCTTCGGCGTGCTGGCCGGCAACTGCATGCTGCCCGAGTACGGGCCCCGGGTGGCGCCCGAGATCGCGCCGCGCATCATGCCGGTGGGCACTTACATCCTGGGCACGGCGCCGCTGGATCCTGATCTGTGCCGCCGGCTGATCCCGTCCAACGCAGCCGCCTGCGACAACAATGTGGTACTCGACTATTTCCGCTTCAGCGCCGACCACCGCATGCTGTTCGGCGGGCGCGTCAGCTACACCACACGCACCCCGACGCGCCTGGAAGCCGTCATGCGCCAGCGCATGGGCCAGGTCTTTCCGGCGCTGGCGACGGCGCCGGTGGAGCATCTGTGGGGCGGTTTTGTCGACATCAGCATGAACCGCTCGCCCGACTTCGGCCGGCTGGGCGACAACCTCTACTACCTGCAGGGCTTCAGCGGCCACGGCGTGGCGCTGACCGGACTGGCCGGCCGGCTGGTGGCCGAGGCGGTGGCCGGGCAGGCCGAACGTTTCGACCTGTTCGCCCGCCTGCGCCACCACCGCTTTCCGGGCGGCAAGCTGATGCGCACGCCCAGTCTGGCGCTGGGCATGTGGTGGTACCGTCTGCGGGACGCGCTGGCCGGTTGACGCGTCAGTCCAGGGCCTGTCGCACGGCAGCGGCAATCGCCGGACCCCAGCGCTCGATGCCGGCCAGCGGTGCGTAACCGTAGCCGATCACCAGGCCGCGCAGGTCCTGGCGTGAAAGGCAGTAGGCCGAGAGGGGCCGCACCGTCAGGCCCTGCTGGGCCAGCTGCCGGGCCAGGGCGCGGTCGTCCACCGGAGCCGGCAGGCGCAGGCACAGGTGCAGGCCCTGCTCGGCGCCGCTGATGAAAGGACCCTGACCACCGGGCATGTCCAGCACCGGCTGCAGGGCCTGGAGCAGGCAGCGGCGCCGTTCGGCATAACTCTGGCGCGCCTTGCGCAGCGCGCTGGCGAAGTGGCCCATCTCGATGAACTCGGCCAGCGCCGCCTGCGTGGGCATCTGCCCGGGGCGGTTCAGGTCGTAGTGGGCCTGCCGGAAGGCCTCGGCCAGCGCCTTGGGCACCACCAGATAGCCGAGCTTCAAGCCGGGGTAGAGCACCTTGGAGAAGGTGCCCATGTAGAGTACGCGGCCGTCCGGGTCCAGTCCCTGCAGCGAGGACAGTGGCGGACCGCTGAACCGGTATTCGCTGTCGTAGTCGTCCTCCAGCACCCAGGCGCCGTGGGCGCGCGCGGTGGCCAGCAACTGGTTTCGCCGGGCCAGCGACATCACGGCACCGGTCGGGTACTGGTGCGAGGGTGTGACGTAGATCAGCCGGGGCGGCTGTGCCTCGTCGGCCGGGCCGGGGCAGATGCCTTCGTCGTCCACCGCGACCGGGTGGATGCGCTGGCCGCAGGCGCTCAGGGCCTTGGCCGCGCCCCAGTAGGCCGGGTCCTCCACCCAGACCGTGTCGCCATGGTCGGCCAGCAGGCGCGCGCACAGCTCCAGCGACTGCTGGGTGCCGGTGGTGATGACCACCTGGTCGGCGTCCAGGTGCACGCTGCGGAACACCCGCAGGTAGTCGGTGATGGCCCGGCGCAGCGGCGCGTAGCCGCCCGAGGCGTTGTAGTCCAGCATGTCCGGGTAGGTCATGCGCCAGTGCTTGTTCTGCAGCCGCTGCCACAGGGCCAGCGGAAAGGCGCTGAAGTCGGCGATGCCGGGCGTGAAGGGCTGCACCTCCAGTTCGCGGGCGCAGAACTGCCGGCTCAGGGTCTGGCCGCGCGCCGACAGGCCGCCGGCCGGGGTGCCGGCCGGCAGGTGCTGGCGGGCACCGCCGCTGCCGCGCCCGGCGCGGGGCACGTTGTCGTGCACATAGGTGCCGCTGCCCACGTGGCTGCTGAGGTAGCCCTCGACCGTGAGCTGGTTGATGGCGGCCACCACCGTGTTGCGCGAGAGCTGAAGGTCCTGCGCCAGATCGCGGCTGGACGGCAGCCGCTCGCCCGGCGCCAGCTTGCCGTCGAGCACCGCCCGCCGCAGCGCCTCGTACAGCTGCCGGTGCAGGGGCAGCGCATCCTGGCTGCCCAACCGGTGCATCTCCGCCAAAAGAAACTCAGAAAGCATTGGGGGTTGGAATAAATGCAGGCTGGAGGGGATCCACGTCCAGCACGCGCCGCGGAACCGGCTTCGCCGGGCCGCAGGCGCGGTCCCCCCTTCCAGGGGGGAAGACGCGAAGCGGCGCAGGGGGAGTTCAATTGGCACCATCAGGACATGCCAACTGGCTCCCATTGTGATCCAATTTGCGAAGCAGAATCAAGTTCAGGAGACCCCATGAAGACGCCACCCTGCATGGTCTGGCTGCCCGCCGACCACCGCCTGCTGGGCGACCACGGGCACCAGATGCCTTTTCTGCTGCTGGGCGACAAGTACGCCCGTGCGGTGAAGGTGTCCGCCCAGGCCCAGCCGGTCATGTTCCCGCTGGCCGACGTCGAGCAGATCGACGAGTTGCTGTCCCTGGTCGACGGTGTGATGCTGACCGGCTCGGTGTCCAACGTCCACCCCTCGCATTTCGACGAGGCGGTGGCCGACCCGAGTCTGCCCCTGGACCCGGTGCGCGATTCGCTGACCCTGGCGCTGGTCAGGGCCTGTGTGCACCAGGGTGTGCCGCTGCTGGGCATCTGCCGCGGCTTCCAGGAGATCAACGTAGCCCTGGGGGGTGCCCTGCACCAGCGGGTGCACGAGGTGTCCGGACTCATGGACCACCGCGAATCCAAGACCGCTCCGCCGGACGAGCAGTACGCCCCGGCGCATCCGGTGCGCTTCGTGCCGGGCAGCGTGTTCGAGACCTGGGCCGGCGCGCCGGAGGCCCGCGTCAACTCGCTGCACGGCCAGGGCATCGCCCGCCTGGCGCCCGGGCTTCAGGCCATGGCCCATGCCCCCGACGGTCTGGTCGAGGCCTTTGCCGTTCAGGGCGCGCGCACCTTTGCCTACGCGGTGCAATGGCATCCGGAGTGGCGCAGCCACGAGAATGCCTTCTACAGTGCCATTTTCGAGGCCTTCGGTCGGGCCTGTCGCCAGCGCATGAGCCAGCGCCTGCAGGCCGCCGACCTGGCCCTGGCCCGGCACTGACGAACACGATCAACCACCAAGGAACCGGCACATGAATGCCCCGCAGAATTTCAACGACCTGGAGCAGTGGCTCAACCGAAACCGCGTGACCGAGATCGAGTGCCTGGTGCCCGACCTCACCGGCGTGGCGCGCGGCAAGATCCTGCCGCGCGAGAAGTTCACCGAAGACCGCGGCATGCGCCTGCCGCACGCTATCGTGGCCATGAGCGTGACCGGTGAGCAGCCCACCAGCGGCTCGTACTTCGACGTGATCGAACCAACCGACCGCGACATGCAGCTGCGCCCGGACCCGTCCACCGTGCGCATCGTGCCCTGGGCCAGCGACCCCACCGCCCAGGTCATCCACGACTGTTTCGACCACACCGGCAAGCTGGTGCCCTACGCCCCGCGCTCGGTGCTGCGCCACATCTGCAACCTGTACGAAGTCGAGGGCTGGTCGCCGGTGATCGCGCCCGAGCTCGAGTTCTACCTGACCGCCCGCAACACCGACCCCAACACCCTGCTGCGCCCGCCGGTGGGCCGCAGCGGCCGGGCCGAGACCTCGCGTCAGGCCTACAGCATCGACGCGGTCAACGAATTCGACCCGCTGTTCGAGGAAATCTACGAGTACTGCAACCTGATGGAGCTAAATGTCGACACCCTGATCCACGAGATCGGGGCCGGCCAGATGGAGATCAACTTCTTCCACGACCACCCGCTGGGCCTGGCCGACGAGGTGTTCTTCTTCAAGCGCACCGTGCGCGAGGCGGCGCTGCGCCACGACATGTACGCCACCTTCATGGCCAAGCCGATTGCCGGCGAGCCGGGCAGTGCCATGCACATCCACCAGAGCATCGTCGACAAGGCCAGCGGCAAGAACATCTTCAGCCACCCGGACGGCAGCGCCAGCGAGGCCTTTTTCCACTACATCGGCGGGCTGCAGCGCTACATCCCGGCGGCCATGGCCCTGGTGGCACCCTACGTCAACAGCTACCGGCGCCTGTCGCGCCACACCGCCGCGCCGATCAACATCGAGTGGGGCTACGACAACCGCACCGTGGGCATCCGTTCGCCCATCTCCAGCCCGGCCGCGCGACGTGTCGAGAACCGTGTGATCGGCGCCGATGCCAACCCCTACATCGCCATGGCCATGACGCTGGCCTGCGGCTACCTGGGCATGAAGAACCAGATCAAACCCAAGGCCGAGATGAAAGGCGATGCGTATCTTGCCCCGTACTCGCTGCCGCGCAGCCTGGGCGAAGCGCTGGACTGGTTGCGCCGCGAGACGGATCTGCACGACATCCTGGGCAAGGAGTTCGTGACCATCTACACCGAGATCAAGGAACTCGAATTCGAGGAGTTCATGAAGGTGATCTCGCCCTGGGAGCGCGAGCATCTTTTGCTCCACGTCTGAGAACCGCACACAAGGATTCCCCCATGAACACCTCCACCCTCATTGCTCCGCCGGTGCTGGTTCAGCGCGCCGAGAAGCACGATACCCAGGCCATCCAGGCGCTGGACAGCGCGCATTTCCTGCATCCGTTCACCGATCACGGGGACCTGGCCACACGCGGAGCGCGCGTCATCACCCATGCGGACGACATCTATGTGTGGGACTCCGAGGGGCACAAGATCCTGGACGGCATGAGCGGCCTGTGGTGCGTCAACGCCGGCTACGGCCGCAAGGAGCTGGCGGACGTGGCCTACCGGCAGATGATGACGCTGCCCTTCTACAACAGCTTTTTCCAGACCACCAACGTGCCGGCGGTGCAGCTGGCCACCAAGCTGGCTCAGCTGGCGCCTCAGGTCGGCGGGCGCCGTTTCGAACACGTGTTCTTTTCCAGCAGCGGTTCCGAGAGCAACGACACCAACGTGCGACTGGCACGCCGCTACTGGGACCTGATGGGCCAGCCCCAGCGCAAGGTCATCATCAGCCGCCACAATGCCTACCATGGCTCGACCATGGCCGGCGCCTCACTGGGCGGCATGAGCGGCATGCACGCACAAGGCGACCTGCCGATCCCCAATATCGTGCACATCGGCCAGCCCTACTTCTTCGAGAACGCCGACCCGGGCGAGAGCCGCGACGAGTTCGGCGTCCGCGCCGCGCGCTGGCTGGAAGAAAAGATCCTGGAGATCGGGCCGCACAAGGTGGCGGCCTTCATCGCCGAACCGGTGCAGGGCGCCGGCGGCGTCATCATCCCGCCCGAGACCTACTGGCCGGAAATCCAGCGCATTGTCGACCGGTACGGCATCCTGCTGATCTCCGACGAGGTCATCTGCGCCTTCGGTCGCCTGGGCCACTGGTTCGCCTACGAGAAGTTCGGCTACCGCCCGGACATGGTGACCTTCGCCAAGGGCGTCACCAGCGGCTACATCCCGCTGGGCGGGGTCATGGTGGGCGACCGCGTGGCCCAGGTGCTGATCGACAAGGGCGGCGAGTTCAACCACGGCTACACCTACAGTGGCCATCCGGTGGCCTGCGCGGTGGCGCTGGCCAATCTGGAGCTGATGGAACGGGAAGGCCTGCCGCAGCGGGTTCGCGAGGACACGGGCCCTTACCTGGCCGAGCGCTTTGCGGAGCTCAACCGGCATCCGCTGGTGACCGAGGCCGAGACCTGCGGATTCGTGGCCGGTCTGGTGCTGGTCAAGAACAAGGCCCGCCGAGAAATGTTCGACCCGGAGCTGGCGGTCGGCATGATCTGCCGCGGCCACTGCTTCCGCAACGGCCTGATCATGCGTGCCGTGGGCGACCGCATGATCATCGCCCCGCCCCTGACCATGAGCCGGGCCCAGATCGACGAGATGATGGCCCTGATCGTGCGCTGCCTCGATGCCACCATGGCCGAGCTGGCGTCGTCCGGACAACTCGCTTGAGCATTCGTGTCGGTTGCGCTCCATGATGGGGCGTTTTTTTTGCTACAGTGGCCTTTGAGTGCGCGGCGGTGGGCTGCTGTGGCCTGTTTATTGCTTCCATGCTGACGGACCGGGTGTTCACCGCCATTCCCTTTTTGTCCCTCCACGTTCTGTACGGAGAATCTGCACCATGAAGAAACAAGCCCTGGCCCTGGCGATGTCGGTTGTTTTCCTGGCCGCCTGCGGCAAAAAAGAAGAGGCGGCCGCACCGGCGGCCGCGCCTGCCAGCCCCACCGCCCAGGTGCTGAACATCTACAACTGGGACGATTACATTCCCGATGGCATGCTGGCCGCCTTCGAGCAGGAAACCGGCATCAAGGTCAACTACGACACCTTCGACAACAACGAAACCCTGCACGCCAAGCTGATCGCCGGCAACTCGGGTTACGACATCGTGGTGCCGACCATCGGCTTCTCCAAGAAGCAGCTGGAAGCCGGCCTGTACCAGCCGCTGGACAAGAGCCAGATCCCCAATCTGGCCAACCTCGATCCCACCTTCATGAAGAAGCTGGCCTCGATCGACGAGGGCAACCGCCACTACGTGCCCTGGGGCTGGGGTTTCACCACCGTGGGCATCAACAAACAGAAGGTGACCGCGGCCCTGGGCACCGACGCGCTGCCGGCCAACTCCTGGGAGCTGGTGTTCAACCCGGAATACAGCCGCAAGCTGCGCGGTTGCGGCATCCTGTTCCTGGACTCGCCGACGGAAATCATGCCCGCGGCCCTGCATTACATCGGCAAGGACCCTTACAGCAGCAACCCGGATGACCTGCGTGCGGCCGGCGAAATGCTGGCGAAGGTCCGTCCTGACATCCGCCAGTTCTCCAGCAACATGATCGACGACATCGCCGGCGGTCTGGGCTGTGCCTTTGTCGGCTGGTCGGGCGACATCAACATCGCCGCCGACCGCGTCAAGGAGCAGGGTGGATCCGACGAGATCGTGCCGCTGTTGCCCAGCACCGGCGGAATCTTCTTTGTCGACGTGATGGCCATCCCGGCCGATGCGCGCAACGTGGCTGCCGCCCACCGGTTCATCGACTTCTTCCTGCGGGCTGAAAGCGGTGCCTCCATGGCCAACGAGATGAACTACCCGACCGGCAACAAGGCCGCGCTGCCGCTGATCAACGAAGAGATCAAGAGCAACGAGACCATCTTCCTGAACGAAGAGAACATGGGCCGTCTGGTGCCTTCGGGCAGCTACCCCAACGAGCTGAGCGGCGTGCTCAACGAGGTCTACAACGCTTTCAAGCGCGGCCGCTGATCGTCGCCCGCCAGCACACAGGGCTGTTCATCCCACGGGTTGGACAGCCCTTTTTTTATCCGCATCCCGCATGAACGACAGGTACTGACATGGTGGACAACACGGGTTTTCTGGTGACCCAGAAGCTGGTCAAGCGGTTCGACGACACCGTGGCGGTGGACGATGTGTCCCTGTCCATCGGCAAGGGCGAGATTTTTGCGCTGCTGGGCTCTTCGGGTTGTGGCAAGTCGACCTTGCTGCGCATGCTGGCCGGTTTCGAGGCTCCGACCTCGGGCCGCATCCTGCTGGGCGGACAGGACGTGGTGGGCATGCCCCCCTATGTCCGCCCGGTCAACATGATGTTCCAGTCGTATGCGCTGTTTCCCCACCTGTCGATCTGGGAAAACGTGGCCTTCGGTCTCAAGCGCGAGGGGCTGCCCAAGGACGAGGTGGCCAAGCGTACCGACGAAATGCTGGCCCTGGTGCAGCTGACCCCTTACGCCAAGCGCAAGCCGCACCAGCTCTCGGGAGGCCAGCAGCAGCGGGTGGCGCTGGCGCGCAGCCTGGCCAAGAAGCCCAAGCTGTTGTTGCTCGATGAACCCCTGGGGGCGCTGGACAAGAAGCTGCGCGAGCAGACCCAGTTCGAGCTGGTCAACATCATCGAGAAGGTCGGGGTGACCGTGGTCATGGTCACCCACGACCAGGAAGAGGCCATGACCATGGCCAACCGCATCGCCATCATGAGCAAGGGCCGCGTGCTGCAGGTGGGCTCGCCGCAGGAGGTCTACGAATATCCGTCCAACCGCTTCGTGGCCGACTTCATCGGCAACGTCAACCTGTTCGACGGCAAGCTCACGGTGGACGAACCCGACCGTTGCGCCGTGGGCACGTCGATCGGCGAGATCCATGTCGGGCATGGCATCAGCGGTGCCGCCGGCATGCCGGTGGCGGTGGCCGTTCGGCCCGAGAAAATCGACATTGCCAAGGAGCGGCCGGACGGGGTGCACCACAACCTGTTCAGCGGACGGGTCAAGGAGATCGCCTATTTCGGCTCGTACAACACCTTCATCGTGGTGACGCCCCAGGGCACCAAAGTCAAGATCACCGAGCCCAATGGCTCGCGGCATGAGCAGCTGGACGTGACCTGGGAGGACGACGTGTTCTTCTGGTGGGACGATCTCGATGCTGTCGTCCTGCGCGACTGATTCACAGACAGGAGCGATCCATGGCTTCTTCTCTACCGATTCCAGGCAAGCGCTTCGTCATCGGGGTGCCGTTCACCTGGCTGCTGCTGTTCTTTCTGGCGCCCTTCCTGATCGTCCTGTACATCAGCTTCGTGGACCAGGGGGCGGACATCCACCCGTTCAAGGCCTTGTGGGACGCCGAGGCCGGGGTGCTGCGCCTGCGCTACGAGAACTACCTGTCGATCTTCCGCACCCACGAAGGGGCGCCGCTGTTTCGCACGCTCTACATCGAGGCCTACGGTCGCTCGCTGTACTACGCGGCGGTGACCGCGGTGCTGTGCCTGGTGATCGGTTACCCGTTCGCCTACTTCATCGCGCGTTCGCCCGAGGGCATCCGCCCGGTGCTGCTGCTGATGGTGATGCTCCCGTTCTGGACCGCGTTCCTGTTGCGTGTCTACGCCTGGCGCGGCCTGCTCGGTGACCGCGGCGTGATCAACCAGTTTTTCATGGCCATCGGCCTGACCTCCGAGCCGATCCGCATGGTCTACACCGACATCTCCATGATCGTCGGCATGACCTATGTCTACCTGCCGTTCATGATCCTGCCGCTGTATGCCAACCTGGTGAAGATGGACACGCGCCTGCTGGAGGCGGCCTACGACCTGGGCACCACGCCGTTCAAGGCTTTCTGGCTGATCACGGTGCCGCTGTCCAAGTCGGGCATCATCGCCGGCTGCATGCTGGTGTTCATCCCCTGCGTCGGTGAGTTCGTGATTCCGTCGCTGCTGGGGGGTCCGGAGAACCAGATGATCGGCCGCGTGGTCTGGGACGAGATGTTCCTGGGCAACAACTGGCCGCGGGCCACCGCCCTGGCCACCGTCATGATCCTGTTCATCGTGGTGCCGCTGGCCTTCTACCACCACCACACGGCGCGCCAGCAGGAAGGGGGCCGGTGATGAACCAGCTGATCTCGCGCTACTTCGGCCGCCTGTGGCTGGTGCTGGTGTTCGCCTTCCTGTACCTGCCGCTGGTGTTCATGATCGTGTTCTCGTTCAACAGCACGCGACAGGATGCCCGCTTCACCGGCTTCTCGCTGCGCTGGTACGAGGCGCTGCTCAACGACACCCGCATCATCGACGGCTTCTGGACCTCGATCAAGGTGGCCACCACCACCGGCATCCTGTCGGCCACGCTGGCGACGTTCGCGGCCTTTGTGCTGGTGCGCTACCGGCGCTTTTTCGGGCGCACCATGTTTTCGGGCATGGTCAGCGCCCCGCTGGTGATGCCCGAGGTGATCATCGGCCTGTCCCTGTTGCTGCTGTTCGTGGGCTCCCAGAACCTGTTCGGCTGGCCGCAGCGCGGCATGATGACCATCGTCATCGGGCACACCCTGTTCGGCATGGCGTTTGCGGTGGTGGTGATCCAGAGCCGGCTGCAGGAAATGGACCGCAGCCTCGAAGAGGCGGCGATGGACCTGGGGGCCAAGCCGCATCAGGTGTTCTTTCTGGTCACGCTGCCCAACATGTCGCAGGCCATCCTGGCCGGCTTCCTGCTGGCCTTCACCCTGAGCTTCGACGACGTGGTGATTGCCGAATTCCTGTCCGGACCGGGGGTGAACACCTTGCCGCAGGTGATCTACGGTTATGCCCGACGGGGCATCAACCCGACCATCTACGCGGCGGCCACCATCCTGATCTGCACCGTCACCATTGTGGTGGTGACCTACGCCCTCTGGGTGGCGCGCAGCGCCCGCAAGCGCCAGCGCGAGATCGCCGCTGCGGCCAAGAGCTGAGCCGGGTCTGGGGTTTCAGAGCTGCGATTCGATCGGCAGCCAGCCCAGCAGGTGGACCAGCACCCGCAGCCAACGGGGCGTCTGGGGTTCGCTGCCGTGGGTTTGGCCGGCCTCGTGCCAGCGCAGGGCGCCCGTGTCGTCCAGTGACAGCTGCCAAGACTTGTCGGGCTCGCTGGCCCGAACGAACATGGCCTCCAGTTCGGCGGCCAGGGGGGCGTGGTCGAACAGCACCCCCATCTCGGTGTTGAGCTGAGCCGAGCGCGGGTCGAAATTGAAGGAACCGACGAAGCCGCGCCGGCCATCGATGACGAAGGCCTTGGTGTGCAGGCTGGCGCCGCTGCTGCCCAGGATTTCCCGGTTGATGTTGGCCGCCGACGGCTTCAGTTCGTACAGACGCACGCCCCGCGACAGCAGCGGCGCGCGCTGGTGCTGGTAGCCGGCGTGCACCACCGGCACATCGGTGGCCGCCAGCGAGTTGGTGATGACCTTGACGTCCACACCACGGGCCGCCTGCCCGGTCAGCAGCAACACCCCGGGGTCGCCGGGCACGAAGTAAGGCGACATGAGCCAGCTGCGCTCGTGGGCCGAGAACAGCAGCTGCATCAGGTCGTACAGCAACCAGTCGGCCCGTTCCCGGCGGCTGGCCAGCGGGGCGGCTTTCTCGGGCGGGTCGGAGAGCACACGCAGGCTGGGTGTCCAGTGCATGCGCATTTCCTGGCGCAGCCGGTCGGCCAGCACACGCGGGTCACCCAGGGCCTGCACCCAGGACGAGGCCCTGGCGTCGGCGTACAGCTGGGCCCGCCACTGGGGCAGTTTCTCGGGCTCGGCGGGCCTCGAGCGCAGGGCGCGCAGCGGAATGACCTCGGCGCTGTTCCAGAAGCGGTCGAACACGGCGCTGGCCTGCTCGACGGCCGGCCCGGCCAGCAGGAGGTCGGCGTCGTGGAAGTTCATGTTGGGGGCGGCGTCGAAGTACTCGTCGCCGATGTTGCGCCCACCGACCAGGGCCAGGCGGTTGTCGGCGATCCAGGCCTTGTTGTGCATGCGACGGTTGAAACCGACAAAGCGCATCACCTTCTCCAGTGCGCGGCGCCAAGCGGTGGCGCGGTTGCGGGTGGGGTTGAACAGGCGCACCTCGAACAGGGGGTGGGTGTCCATGGCCAGCAGCAGCGGGTCGCGCGCCGGGCCGTTCATGTCGTCGATCAGCAGGCGCACACGCACGCCGCGTTCTGCCGCGGCCAGCAGCTCGTACTTGAGCAGGTTGCCGGTCAGGTCGCCGCGCCAGATGTAATACATCGCGTCCAGGCTGCGGCCCGCCTCGCGCGCCGTGATGGCGCGCAGGGCAAAGGCCTGCAGGTTGTCGGTCACCAGGGCGGCGCCGCTGTCACCCGGCCGGGCCAGCAGGGGCCCGGCCAGGAGCCGGTCCAGGGCCGTTGCGTCGGCTTGGGCGAACAGGGCACTTGAGGGCTCGCCCTGTGCCCGGGTGGCAAAACGCCCCCAGGACCAGACCGACAGCATCGAGCCGATGAGCAGCAGGAGCAGCAGTTTCAGGGGCCAGCGCAGTCGTCGGAGCATGGGTGGTTGGCCAACAGGGCCTGTTCGTCGTGTGCGCCCAGTGTGCCGCAAGCCGGCCAGTGCGGCGCCGCGGGGGTGGTCTTTGCCGGTGCGACGCTTCGGCGCCGGGGTACGACGACCCTGACGCAGTCCGGGACAGCTGGTTGTCCGAAGTGCACAGTGGCGGGGGCTGCGGCACACTGCTTGTTTTGCGCTTTGTACCACCGTGAAGGATGCCCGCGTGACCGACGCCCGCCCCCCTGACTGGATCCCGACCTTCGACAACAGCTACGCCCGCGAACTGCCGGACCTCTACGCCGCCTGGAGCCCGGCCGCCGTGCCGGCGCCAGTGCTGCTGCGTCTGAACCACGCCCTGGCCGGGGAACTGGGCTGGCCGGCCGAGACCCTGGCCGGTGAGGATGGCGCGGCCTGGTTCAGCGGCAAGCGCCCGCTGCCCGGTGCCCAGCCGCTGGCCCAGGTCTACGCCGGCCACCAGTTCGGCCAGTACTCGCCGCAGCTGGGCGACGGCCGCGCCCTGCTGCTGGGCGAGGTGATCGACCGGCACGGCCGACGGCGCGACGTTGCACTCAAGGGCTCGGGTCGCACGCCCTTCTCGCGCGGGGGTGATGGCAAGGCGGCGCTGGGTCCTGTGCTGCGCGAGTACCTGATCGGGGAGGCCATGCACGCGCTGGGCATTCCGACCACCCGGGCGCTGGCGGTGGTGGGCACCGGCGAACCGGTGCTGCGCGAGGCCGGCGCCCTGCCGGGGGCGGTGCTGACCCGCGTGGCGGCCAGCCACATCCGCGTGGGCACCTTCCAGTGGGTGGCCGCGCGCGGCGACGTGGACCAACTGCGCCGCTTCGCCGACTACGTGATCGCCCGCCACGACCCGGGGCTCAGCGGCCAGCCCGGGCGCTACCTGGGCCTGCTGGAGGCGGTGGCCCGGCGCCAGGCCGATCTGGTGGCGCGCTGGATGGGCGTGGGCTTCATCCACGGCGTGATGAACACCGACAACATGACGATCTCGGGCGAAACCATCGACTACGGGCCCTGTGCCTTCATGGACGGCTACGACCCGGCCACCGTGTTCAGCTCGATCGACCGGGGCGGCCGTTATGCCTACGGCAACCAGCCGCCCATCGCGCGCTGGAACCTGGCCCGGCTGGCCGAAAGCCTGCTGCCGCTGATGGTCGAGAGACCCGACGACGAAGCCCAGGTGCAGACGGCGATCGAACAGGCCACGGCGGTGATCGACACTTTTCCCGCCTGGTACCAGACGGCCTGGCTGCGCGTGATGCGTGGCAAGCTCGGGCTGCTGGGCGATGACCCTGGCGACGAAGCGCTCGCGCAGGACTGGCTGGACCTGCTGGCGAGCCAGCAGGCGGACTTCACGCTGTCGTTCCGTCGACTGGCCGAGGTGGCCGTTGATCCAGGGGAGCCCCCAGCGGCGGCGCAGCGTGTCGGCCTGGAAGCCTCGCCCGCCTGGAACGACTGGTGGGCGCGCTGGACGGCACGCACCGGCCTGGACCGGGGCGCCGGCCCGAGCGTGGCCCAGGCCCTGCGCACCGCCAACCCGGCTTTCATCCCGCGCAACCTGCGGGTGGAGGAGGCACTGGCCGCCGCGACCGAAAACGGTGACCTGGGTCCCTTCGAGCGCCTGCTGGCGGTGCTGCAGCGCCCGTTCGATGACCAGCCGGGGGCTGAGGCCTATGCCGCGCCACCGGCCCCGGCACAGATGGCGGGCTACCGCACCTTCTGCGGCACCTGAGACGCCGAGCGGGATTGCTGCGTCGGCTCCCGAGTGGATGCCTGCCCGGTCGGCAAAGTGGACGCCCCTCCGGCTCCGAATTGGGCGTAGCATGGTGCCATTGAGCACTCTGAATACACCATGACCGAGACACAGACCCCCAGCTTCGACGGCCGCGCCCTGATCAATGGCGCCCGTGTCGCCGCCCGCGACGGCCAGACCTTCGACTGCATTTCGCCCGTGGACGGCCGCCTGCTGACCCAGGTCGCGCGCTGCGGCCAGGCCGACATCGACGCCGCCGTCACCGCGGCCCGTGCCGCGTTCGAAGACCGGCGCTGGGCCGGCAAGGCGCCTGCGGCGCGCAAGCGCATCCTCATCAAGTTCGCCGAACTGATCCAGGCCCAAGGCGACCTGCTGGCGCTGACCGAAACCCTGGACATGGGCAAGCCGGTCAAGTACGCCAAGGGTGTGGACGTCAGCAGCACGGCCAACTGCATCCGCTGGTATGGTGAGGCGGTCGACAAGGTCTACGACGAGATCGCCCCCACACCCGACAGCGCGCTGGCCCTGATCACCCGTGAGCCGGTGGGTGTGGTCGGCGTCATCGTGCCCTGGAACTACCCCATGATCATGGCGGCGTGGAAGATCGCGCCGGCCTTGGCCGCGGGCAACTCGGTGGTGCTCAAGCCGTCCGAGAAGAGCCCGCTGACCGCGCTCAAGCTGGCCGAGCTGGCGCTGGAAGCCGGCATCCCGCCGGGTGTGTTCAACGTGGTGCCCGGCTACGGCCCCGAAGCCGGCAGCCCGCTGGCCCTGCACATGGACGTGGACTGCATCGCCTTCACCGGCAGCACCCGCGTGGGCAAGCAGATCCACGTGATGGCCGGGCAGAGCAACCTCAAGCGCGCCTGGACCGAGCTGGGCGGCAAGTCGCCCAACATCGTGTTCGCCGACTGCCCCGACCTGGACAAGGCGGTGGACGCGGCCGTGGGCAGCATCTTCTTCAACCAGGGCGAGAGCTGCAACGCGCCCTCGCGCCTGTTCGTCGAGGCCAGCATCAAGGACGCCTTCCTGGAAAAGGCCCTGGCCAAGGTGCCGCAGTACCAGCCGGGCAACCCGCTGGACAAGAACACCGTCATGGGCGCCATCGTCGACGAGACGCAGCTGTCGACCGTGCTGCGCTACATCGAGTCGGGCAAGAGCGAGGGGGCCAAGCTGTTGGCCGGCGGCGAGCGCGTCGCGCCCGTGGCCGGTGGCTGTTATGTGCAGCCCACCATCTTCGACGGCGTGCGCAACGACATGACGATCGCGCGCGAGGAGATCTTCGGCCCGGTGCTGTCGGTGCTGAGCTTCACCGATGCGGCCGACGTGGTCCGGCAGGCCAACGCCAACGTCTATGGCCTGCAGGCGGCCGTCTGGACGCGCGACATCAACAAGGCCCACGGCGTGGCGCGTGCGCTGCGCGCCGGCACGGTGCACGTGAACTCCTACGACGAGGACGACATCACCGTGCCCTTCGGCGGCTTCAAGCAGAGCGGCGTGGGCCGCGACAAGTCGCTGCACGCGTTCGACAAGTACACCGAGATGAAAACCACCTGGATACGGATTGACAGCCCTGTGTAACTCCCCCCTTGCGCCGCTGACGCGGCTTCCCCCCTCTCTGGCGCGGCTGCGCCGCTGGGAGAGGGGACGGCACTGGCGGCCCGGCAAAGCCGGTTCCGCGGTGCCCCTGGATCAGACACTTCGCGCCACCGTGTGTGGCACTTCTGGAGACTTCGATGAACGCCATGAATGACCTCAGGACCGATCACACCAACGCCGCCTGGCACGCCCGGCGCCAGGCCGCCACGCCGCGCGGTGTCGGCGTGTTCGGCGACTTCTTCATCGAGCGCGCGAAAAACGCCGAGTTCTGGGACATCGAGGGCCGCCGCTTCATCGACTTCGCCGGTGGCATTGCGGTGCTCAACACCGGCCATGTGCACCCCAAGGTGCAGGCCGCCATCGCGGCGCAGCTGCAGCGTTTCACGCACAGCTGCTACCAGGTCGTGCCCTACACCGAGTACGTGCAGCTGGCCGAGCGCATCAACGCCATCGTGCCCATCGAGGGGCCGGCCAAGACGGCCTTTTTCTCGACCGGTGCCGAGGCGGTGGAGAACGCGATCAAGATCGCTCGTTCGGCCACCGGCCGCAGCGGCGTCATCGCCTTCGGAGCCGCCTTCCACGGGCGCAGCCTGTTTGCGGTGGCCATGACGGGCAAGGTCCAGCCTTACAAGGCCGGTTTCGGGCCCTTCCCGCCCGAGATCTACCACGTGCCCTTCCCCTGCCACTGCAGCTCGCTGGAAGAGACGCAGAAGGCGATGGAGCAGCTGTTCAAGTGCGACATCGAGCCCAATCGCGTGGCGGCCATCATCTTCGAGCCGGTGCAGGGCGAGGGCGGATTCAACCCGATCCAGCCGGCCGCGGCGCGCTGGCTGCGCGAGCTGTGCGACCGGCACGGCATCCTGCTGATTGCCGACGAGGTGCAGACCGGTTTTGCCCGCACCGGCAAGATGTTTGCCATGGAGCACTATGGCGTCAAACCCGACCTGATCACCATGGCCAAGAGCCTGGCCGGCGGCACCACGCTGTCGGCCGTCTCGGGCCGGCAGGCGGTGATGGACGGCCCGGCCCCGGGCGGCCTGGGCGGCACCTACGCCGGCAACCCGCTGGCCATCGCCGCGTCGCTGGCGGTGCTGGACGTGATGGCCGAAGAGCGCCTGCCCGAGCGCGCGCAACATCTGGGTGACCGGCTGATCGCCCACCTGAGCGCGGCGCGCGAGAAGCACCCGCGCATCCACGATGTGCGTGGCCTGGGCGCCATGGTGGCCTGCGAGCTGGTGGATGCCGGCGGGGCCCCTGATGCCGAGGCCACCAAGCGGGTGCAGATGGCGGCCCTCAAACGTGGCTTGCTGCTGCTGACCTGCGGTGTCTACGGCAACGTGATCCGCTTCCTGTTCCCGCTGACCATCGAGGACGCGATCTTCGACGAGGCGCTGGGCATCCTGGACGAGGCCCTGGCCGAGGGCCTGGCCTGATTCACTTTCTCCTCAGCCGGGTTCGCCCGGCTTTTTTGTGCCCGCCAACCCATGACGCAAGCCAGCCTGGACGACCGGATGCACGCCCTGCGCGAGCAGGGCATCCATTCGCTGATGACCACCTTCACCGACCTGCTGGGCGTGCCCAAGGGCAAGCTGGTGCCGCTGGAGGCCTTGCCCGAGGTGGTGGCCACCGGGGCCGGTTTTGCCGGACCGAGCATCTGGGGCACCGGCCTGCCGCGCATGGGGCCGCGCAGCGAATACTTCGGGCGCGTGCTGCCCGAGAGCCTGCGGCCACTCCCCTGGCTGCCGGGTGTGGCGCACGCGGTGTGCGACGGTTTTGCGGGCGGGCAGCCGCTGGACACCTGCTCGCGCCAGGTGCTTCAGCGCCAGCTGGCCCGGCTGCGCGAGCGGGGCTGGACGCTGTGGGTCGGCATCGAGCCCGAGTTCTTCCTGCTGCGTCGCGATGAGCAGGGGTGCTACCGGGTGGCCGATGCCGAGGACCGGCTGGACAAGCCCTCGTACGACCTGCAGGCCATCGTGCGCAACCACAGCTTCCTGGACGACATGCGCCGCCACCTCACAGCGCTGGGCTTCGACCTGCAGCAGACGGACCACGAGGACGCCTGCGGCCAGTACGAAATCAACTACCGGCACGACGACGCGCTGGCGGCTGCCGACCGCTTCCAGCTGTTCAAGCTGACGGCACAGGCGGTGGCGGCGCAGCATGGCCTGGTCTGGTCGGGCATGCCCAAACCGCTGGCGCGCGCGCCGGGCAGCGGCCTGCACTTCCACCTCAGCCTGACCGGTGCCGACACCCAGCCCCTCATGGCCAACCCGACCGGCGTGCTGGGTCTGAGCGGCGTCGGCCACCGTTTCGCGGCCGGCCTGCTGCACCACGCCGACGCGCTGGCGGCCGTTTGTGCACCCACGGTCAACAGCTACAAGCGGCTGTCGGTCAGCGAGAGTGCCTCGGGCACCACCTGGTCGCCAGTGTGGAAAGCGGTGGGCGACAACAACCGCACCTGCCTGCTGCGCGCGGTGGCGGGGCGACTGGAATGGCGCCTGCCCGATCCGTCGTGCAACATCTACCTGGCGCTGGCGGCCACGCTGGCGGCCGGTCTGCATGGCATCGACGACCCGTCCGTGCCCGAGGCCAACGTCCGCGATGACGACCTGTACGCCTGCCATGCGCAGGGCGGCACCCTGCCGCCGCGCCTGCCGCGCGACCTGGGGGCGGCGCTCGACGCGCTGGCCGGGGACCGGCCGCTCGTCGATGCCTTGGGTCAAGGCGTGTGCGCGCAGTTCCTGGCCCTCAAGCGTGCGGAATGGGCGCTGTGGCATGGCCATGTGAGCGACTGGGAGCTGCAGCGCTACGCGGCGGCGGGTTGAACGGCCGGCGCGACCGGAGGGGCGTGCCGATTCGCGATAATCGGCCGCTTGAACTTGCCGACTTCCCCCAAGACCTGGTGCAAAACCGCCGACCGTCCCTTGCGCAGCTGGCGCAAGACGCTGGGCATCTGGTTGTTGTCGCGCTTTGTCGGGGTGCCTGTGCCCTGGGAGGCTGCCCGGCAGAAGGACGGCGCGGCCTTGCTGGCCTATGAGCATCGTCGTCTGTTGGCGCTGGCGCATGCCGGGGAAGCCGTGCCACCGGTGCTGGCCTTTGATGGCCACACGCTGGTGACTGGCGATGTCGGACCCACCCTGGAGCACCGTCTTGGCCAGCTCCCGGAGGCCGAACGCTTGCCGCTGATGTGCGCGGCCAGCGCCGATCTGGCCCGTTTCCATGCCCGGGGGCAATGGCACGGGGGGGCCCAGAGCCGCAACATCACATGGGATGGACAGCGGTTCGCCCGCCTCGACTTCGAAGAGCAGCTGCGTCCGGGTCTGTCGCTGCCCATGGTGCAGATCTACGACCTGATCCAGCTCGTGCTGTCGCTGTCCAGGCATTTCGAGCGCTTGGGCCCACCGGCGGTGCAGGCGGTCTTGCAGGCTTACTGTCAGGTGGCAGAACAGGCGCACTGGACCGGGACGGACGCCAGGCCGGATCTCGCCGGTTTTCTGAGCCACCTGCTGCCCCGCATCCGGAGGGTGCAGCGCCTGGCGGCGTGGTCGGACCGGCTGCACACCTCGCGCGAACTGCAGCGCCTGCGCACGGTGTTGGACGGCTTGCAGGCCTTTGTCGACGCCTCCCGGTGAGGCCCCTTCAGGTCCGGTAGCCCGGGTCCATCCGCTCGACCTTGCGCAGCAGGGCCGGCCAGGCCAGCTGCGCTCCCTGGCCGGCGGTGGCCACCCGCATCACATCGGCCATGCCGGCCAGGATGGCCGGGTTGACCGGCACCAGTTCACCACCGGCCTGAGCGTCGATCTGGATGCGGCAGGTGTTCTCCAGCGTGTACATCGACAGGAAGGCATCGGCGATGCTTTTGCCCACGGTCAGCAAGCCGTGGTTGCGCAGCACCAGGAAGTTGGCCTCGCCCAGGTCGGCCTGCAGGCGGGGTTTCTCATCCGGGCGGAAGGCCACGCCTTCATAGTCGTGGTAGGCCAGCGAGGCCAGCACAAAGGTGCTCTGCTGGCTGATCGGCAGGATGCCGCCCTTCTGCGCGCTGACCGCCACACCGGCGCGGGTGTGGGTGTGCAGCACGCACTGGGCCTCGGGCCGCGCCTCGTGCACCGCGCTGTGGATCACGAAGCCGGCCGGGTTGACCGGGAAGGGCGAGTCGAGCAGCTTGTTGCACTGCATGTCGACTTTGACCAGGCTGGAGGCCGTGATCTCGTCGAACATCAGGCCGTAGGGGTTGATCAGGAACTGGTGTTCACCGCCGGTCACGCTGTCGGGCAGCTTGGCGCTGATGTGGGTGAAGACCAGATCCGACCAGCCGTAGGCGGCCACCAGCCGGTAGCAGGCCGCCAGGTCGCAGCGCAGCTGCCATTCTTCGGGGCTGACCTGGTTCTGGAGGGAAGGGATTGAAAGCATGCCGTGTCTCCTGCGCCGCGTCGGGGCGCGCGGCTGAAGATGACATGGTCGCGCGGCGCGTGGCGGGATGCTGTCCCAAGGCGGACAAGTCCGGTGTCCGGCGCGAAATGCCTTGGTCCAGCGATCACGGCGGAACCGGCTTCGCCGGGCCGCACGTGATGTCCCCCCGCGCAGCAGGGGGGAAGCCGCTCAGCGGCGCAGGGGGGTTATTTCGTTTTACAGGTGTTGAAGCCCAGCAGGGCGTAGGGCGGGCACCAGCCCATCAGGCCGGTCAGCAGCGGCACGACGCCGATATAGCCCCAGACACCGACGGTGCCGGTGGCGGCCGCCGCGATGAGGGCCAGGCCAACGATGATGCGCAGGGTGCGGTCAATGCCGCCGACATTCTTGGTCATGTGGTTCTCCAATGAAGGGTAACGGTTCCAGATGGAGCCTGCATCGATTGGACGCCCAAGACGTCTTCCCGTCTGTGACTGGGGTCACCCGGTGGCCGGGCGGGGCTGGACTAGGACGCAGCCAGGCGTCGCAAGCCGTTGGCATCCCGGATGGTGATGCACTCGCGCGACAGTCCGACCAGGCCTTGTCGCTCGAAGCGACGCAGCAGGCGGGTAACGATCTCGCGCACCGTGCCCAGTTCGTCGGCCAGCGCCTGGTGGGTGGTTTGCAGCTGGGGTCCGTGACCCAGCAGTGCCCCTGCCAGCCGCGCATCCAGGCGATGGAAGGCCACCGCCTCGATCAGGCTGGTGAGCTCCGCCATCCGGGCGGCGAACAGGCCGAGCACGAAGTCGCGGAAGGCCTCGTCGGCCAGGGCCTGTCGGAACGCCGGCGGTGGCAGCAGCACCAGGGCCGTTTCCGTGGAGGTCGTGCCGTGTGCGCTCAGAGGTCGGTGGTCGAACAGGGCGGCCGAGGACACCAGGCAAAGCTGTCCTGGCTGCACCCGGTAGAGCTCAAGCTCGCGGCCATTGGGCGCGCTGCGCGAGACCCGCACTTCACCTTCGAGCACCATGGGGAATCCCTGGCACGGCGCCTGTTCCGCGAACAGGGCAGTGCCTGCGGGCACCCGCAGTGCAGGCAGCCCGGCCACCAGCCCGGCGACGCCGGTCAGCGCGGGGTAGAGCTGCAGCAAGCTGTCCGGGTGTGGCGCATCCATGCGGAAGATTGTAGGCAGAGGCAGGGGTGCAAGGATACGGGCACCCAGGTGCCTGGGAGATCAGAACGATCAGAAATGGTTCATTCCATTATTTTGAACGTTCGATTCAAGTGTCTGCATCCGTTGCCCAAGGCTGGCGACCTAGACTTCCTTCATGTCATCAAGACCTGCTGCCCGCTACCACCCTGTGTCCATGGCCCTGCACTGGCTGCTGGCCGTGGCCCTGGTCGGCATGTTCGCGGTCGGGCTGTACATGGTCGACCTGCCGTTTTCGCCGCAGCGCCTGCAACTGTTCAACTGGCACAAATGGGCCGGTGTGCTGGTGCTGACCCTGTCTTTTGTTCGTCTCTTGTGGCGCCTGACGCACCGCCCGCCCGCGTTGCCGGCGGCGGTCGAGGCCGCCATGCCGGGCTGGCAGCGGTTGGCCCACCAGGGCACCCACCTGGGCCTTTACATCCTGTTCTTCGCCGTGCCGCTGCTGGGTTGGGCTTACAGCTCGGCTTCGGGCTTTCCCATCGTGCTGTTCGGCGTGTTGCCGCTGCCGGACTTCGTGCCGGTGAGCGAAAGCCTGGCCGACCTGCTCAAGCCCATGCACCAGTACGGCGCCTACGCCATGGCGGCCCTGGTGGTCCTGCATGTGGCTGGCGCTCTCAAGCACCAGTTCGTTGACCGCGACCGACTGCTGGCCCGCATGGGTCTGGGTCGGTCCTGACCCTCCCGTTCCGGAGTGATCCCCATGAAATCCGTCCTGATGGCCCTGACCCTGGCGGCCAGCGCCGCCTTTCCCCTGGCCGCCTCGGCCCAGCAGCAGATGCTGGCCGAGCAGAGCGAGCTGCGATTTGTGAGCCGACAGATGGGGGTGCCGGTGGAAGGCCGCTTCGAGCGCTTCTCGGCCCAGGTCCGGTTCGACCCGGCCAAACTGGACGACAGCCGCATCGCCTTCACCGTGGACACCGGCAGTGCGCGCATCAACCGCGACGCCGACGCCGAGCTGCCCAAGCCCATCTGGTTCAATGTCGCCCAGTTCCCGCAGGCCAGCTTCGAATCCAGTCGCATACGCCGGGTGGAGGGCAACCGCTTCGAGGTGGCCGGCAAGCTCAGCATCAAGGGCCTGAGCGGCGACGTGGTGGTGCCGGTGACGCTGGCGCAGAGCGGCGGCACCACCACCGCCACCGGCAGCTTCCCGATCAAGCGCCTGAGCTTTCGCATCGGCGAACGGGAGTGGGCCGACACCTCGATGGTGGCCGATGAGGTGCAGGTGCGCTTCAAGATCGCCTTGACGGGCGTGCCCGCACTCTGAGCACAAGTCCTTCGCGTTTTCCGCTTCAACCCAACCCTACCTGACGAGGAGTTCTACCCATGCGCAAATCCCTGACCCTGCTGGCCGCTGCAGCCACAGTGGCCTCCGCCGGCCTGGCCCAGGCCGCCGAGTACCAGATCGACCCCACCCACACCAACGTGATCTGGGAACAGCTGCACTTCAACACCTCGACCAACCGCGGTCGCTGGGCCAACAAGAGCGGCACCGTGCAGTTCGACCGCACCGCCAAGACCGGCCGGGTGGAACTGACGCTGGACATGAACTCTGTGGACACCGGCGTCGGCCCTTTCAACAACCACCTCAAGGGCGACGACTTCTTCGCTGCCGACAAGTACCCCACCGCCACCTACGTGGGCGAGAAGTTCGTCTTCGACGGTGACAAGGTGACCGAGGTACAGGGCAAGCTGACCCTGCGCGGCCAGACCCACCCGGTCAACCTCAAGGCCGTGCGCTTCAACTGTTTCAACCACCCCATGCTGAACAACCGCGAGGTCTGTGGTGGCGACTTCGAGACCACCATCAAGCGCAGCCAGTGGGGCGTGAACTGGGGCCTGAACATGGGTGTGCCGGACGACACCCGCATCATCATCCAGGTCGAAGCCATCAAGCAGTGATGTGCTGACCTGTCTGCCTGATCGATGAGGCCCGCCGCGCGCGGGCCTTTTTTTGTGGCCGAACGGGGCGCCGTTCCGGTGTACAAACGGCGCATGACAAACGGTGCTTGGGAAGGTCGATGGGTGGAGGTGCCTGGCCAGGGTCGCCTCTGGAGTGAAGCCTGCGGGCCGCAGGACGGTAGCCCCGTCCTGCTCATCATGGGCGCGATGAACCCGGGTGTGGTCTGGCCGCCGGCGCTGGTGCAGGCCCTGGTCGATGGCGGTTGCCACGTGTTGCGCTACGACCACCGCGACACCGGGCGCTCTTTTCAGACCGGTATGGCCGACGCGCCCTACACGCTGGACGACCTGACCGACGACGCACGCCGTGTCCTGGACGCCTGGGGGTGGGACCGGATGTCGCTGGTCGGCTGGTCCATGGGCGGCTACATCGCCCAGACCCTGGCTCGGGACCTGCCGCAGCGGGTGAGTCACCTGGTGCTGCTGTCCAGTTCGGGCGACCACCGGCCCTATCTGGACGGCATGATGGGCCGGCCCTTGCGTGGGGCGCTGCCGGGGCCGGCGCCCGAATTGCTGGCCGGCCTCTGGCAGCTTTCGGCCCAGGGCACACAGTTGTCGCCGCTTGATCGCGCGGTGCAAGGCTGGGCGGTGTTTCATGGTGGCGGCTGGCCATTCCCGGCCGATCGTGTCCGTCAGCAGATGGCGCAGGCACTGGCGCAAGGCCACCGGCCGGAGCTGGCGGCCTTGAGGCACGCGCTGGCGGTGGACGCCATGCCCGAGGCCCGCACACCCTGGCTGCACGAACTGCAGGCGCCCACCTGGGTGCTGCACGGCGCGCACGACCCGGCGCTGCCCCTGGCGCACGGCCGGGCGCTGGCCGAGGCGATCCCCGGGGCGCGGCTTCAGGTGCTCGACATGGGCCACCTGCTGCCCGACGCGCTGGCCGGGCCGGTCGGCCACGACATCGCAGGTTTCATCCGGTCCTGACCGGCTCGGTCGCTTCTTCCAGGCGCTTCAAAAACAGGAGCGCCTGTTCCCGGCTGTTGCCGCACATCTCCGCGCCGGGCATCAGCGAGGCGCAGACCGCCGGGCGCTCGGGTAAGCCGAACAGCTGGCAACGCAGGGCGGCGTCCAGGTGCGGGCAGGGCGCTCCGGCCGGCTTGCCACCCGGCAGGCCTGGCATCGGGCTGCTGATGGACGGCGCGATGCAGCAGGCCGCGCAACCGGGGCGGCAGTTCATCCGAAGCGTCGGGCTGCCCAGAGCACCTGCTCGATGACGCCGTGCACGGCGGTGCGGTGGGCTTCGCTGCTGAGGCGTCCATCCGGGTCGAAGGCTTCGGCGGCTCGGGGAATCGCCAACTGGCGCGGCGCCACCCAGGTCTGCAGGTTCATCAGCAGCGGGGTCAGGTGGCTCAGGCTGCGCACACCCCCCAGGGCACCGGGCGAGGTGGACAGCAGGCCGACGACCTTGCCTGCGAAGGGTTTGGTGCCGCTGCTCCAGGTGGGGTCACCCTTGACCGGGCTGGACACCCAGTCGATGGTGTTCTTGAGCAGGCCGGTGTAGCTGCCGTTGTACTCGGGCGAGCAGACAATCCAGGCCGGGTGGGCATGGAAGATCTCCTTGAGACGGATCACGTCGCGCGGCGTGCCCTTGGCTTCCAGGTCGGCGTTGTACAGCGGCACGTCAAAGTCGGCCAACTCCAGGCGGGTGACCTGGGCGCCCTCGGCGGAGGCCATGACACCGACGGTGGCGGCGAGCTTGCGGTTCCAGGACTGTTCGCGGGTGCTGCCCGCAAAGACAAGAAGGGGGATGGGGGTGTTCATGTGGCCATTTTGGCACCGTCCCTGTGCAGGAAACCTGCTTTGCAGGGCGTGCCCCGGCCAAAGATGGGACAATTGCGCCTCGCCGTGTGGCCCGAGCAGGTCGCCGGCGCGGTGTGTTTCACGTGAAACACGCCGCTTTGGAACATCGGGCGCCGCCACGGACCGGCCCGCCCCGGAGCTCTCACCATGTTGTACCCACAGGAATTCGACGTCATCGTTGTCGGCGGTGGCCATGCAGGCACCGAGGCCGCGCTCGCGGCCGCGCGCATGGGCTGCGCCACGCTGCTGCTCACCCACAACATCGAGACGCTGGGCCAGATGAGCTGCAACCCCAGCATCGGCGGCATCGGCAAGGGCCATCTGGTGAAAGAGGTGGACGCGCTGGGTGGGGCGATGGCCCTGGCCACCGACGAGGGTGGCATCCAGTTCCGCATCCTCAACAGTTCCAAGGGCCCGGCCGTGCGCGCCACCCGAGCCCAGGCCGACCGCATCCTGTACAAGGCGGCCATTCGCCGCATGCTGGAGAACCAGCCGAACCTCTGGCTGTTCCAGCAGGCGGTGGACGACCTGATGGTGGAAGGCGACCGGGTGGTCGGCGCGGTGACGCAGGTCGGCATCCGTTTTCGCAGCCGCACGGTGGTGCTGACGGCGGGGACCTTCCTCGACGGCAAGATCCACGTCGGCCTGAACAACTACGCGGCCGGTCGGGCGGGTGACCCGCCGGCGGTGTCGCTCTCGGCACGACTGAAAGAGCTGAAGCTGCCGCAGGGTCGCCTGAAAACCGGCACGCCGCCGCGCATCGACGGCCGCAGCATCGACTGGTCCCGGTGCACCGAGCAGCCCGGCGACGGCATGCCCGGCGGCCTGAATCCAGACCTGCCGGTGCCAGTGTTCAGCTTCATGGGTAGCACGGCCATGCACCCGAAGCAGATCCCCTGCTGGATCACGCACACCAACGAACGCACCCACGACATCATCCGTTCCGGCTTCGACCGCAGCCCCATGTTCACCGGCAAGATCGAGGGCGTGGGCCCGCGCTACTGCCCCAGCGTGGAAGACAAGATCAACCGCTTCGCCGACAAGGACAGCCACCAGATTTTTCTGGAGCCCGAGGGCCTGACCACGCACGAGGTCTACCCCAACGGCATCAGCACCAGCTTGCCGTTCGACATCCAGTACGCGTTGGTGCGCAGCATGGCCGGGCTGGAAAACGCCCACATCCTGAGGCCCGGCTACGCCATCGAATACGACTACTTCGATCCGCGCTCGCTCAAGGCCAGCTTCGAGACGAAGCAGATCCAGGGCCTGTTCTTCGCCGGCCAGATCAACGGCACCACCGGCTACGAGGAGGCGGCGGCCCAGGGGTTGTTTGCCGGCCTGAACGCCGCGCTGCAGTGCCAGGGAAAGGACGCCTGGCTGCCGCGTCGCGACGAGGCTTACCTGGGCGTGCTGGTCGACGACCTGGTGACCCAGGGCGTGACCGAGCCCTACCGCATGTTCACCAGCCGGGCCGAGTTCCGTCTGCAGCTGCGCGAAGACAATGCCGACATGCGCCTGACCGAGCAGGGCCGTGCCATGGGCTTGGTGGATGACGCGCGTTGGGGTGCCTTCAGCCGCAAGCGCGACGCGGTTTCACGTGAAACCGAGCGCCTGAAATCCACCTGGGTGAACCCGCGCATCCTGGAGGCTGCCGAGTCCGAGCGCGTGCTGGGCAAGGCCATCGAGCGCGAATACAAGCTGTTCGACCTGTTGCGCCGTCCGGGTGTGGGGTACGCCGACCTGATGGGCATGGGCGGCGGACGTTGGGCGCCGACGGCCAATGCGGGCGACGAAGATGCCCGCCCCGTCGTTTCACGTGAAACACTGGGCGAACTGCACGACGCAGTGGTGGAGCAGGTGGAGATCGCCGCCAAGTACTCGGGCTACATCGATCGCCAGAAGGACGAAGTCGAGCGCGCTGCGCACTACGAGCACCTGAAGCTGCCACCCGATCTGGACTATGCGCAGGTCACGGCCCTGTCCTTCGAGGCCAGGCAGAAGCTGGCGAAGCACCGGCCCGAGACGCTGGGTCAGGCTTCGCGCATCTCGGGCATCACCCCGGCCAGCATCTCGCTGCTGATGATTCACCTCAAGAAGGGTGGTTTCAAGGGCTTTGCCCGCCGCGAGTCCGAGGCGGCATGAGCGCGGCTGCCTTGAAGCCGGCGCTTGAAGCCGGGCTGCGTGAACTCGGCCTGAACCTGTCGGACGCCCAGGTCGATCAGCTGCTGGCCTACCAGGACCTGATCGCCCAATGGAACAGAGTCTACAACCTGACGGCCGTGCGCGACCCGCAGGAAATGCTGACCCACCACCTGCTGGACAGCCTGGCCGCCATCCCGCCGCTGCTGCGCCAGACGGGCAGGCAGCCGGGTTTCGCCGGTGGGCCGCCCCAAGGCGAAACAAGCCCTGGATCCGGCGAAGACCGGGGCCCTTCCCGGTCTTGGGGCAGCGACCCGCGAAGCGGCGGAGCGTGGGGGCTTCGGCTATTGGACGTTGGTTCAGGTGGCGGGCTGCCGGGTGTGGTGATCGCCATCACCTGTCCACAGATCGAGGTCCACTGTGTCGACACCGTGCTCAAGAAGGCGACCTTCGTCCAGCAGGTGGCGGCCTCACTCAAGCTGCCGAACCTGCGTGGCATCCATGCGCGGGTCGAATCGCTCAAGGCGGAAGAGGGGAGTGGCTACGACGTGATCTGCTCCCGAGCATTCGCGTCGCTGGTGGACTTCACCGCCTGGTCTCGCCCGGCATTGAAGCCGGACGGTGTCTGGATGGCGATGAAGGGCAAACACCCGACAGACGAGTTGGCCGCTTTGCCACCGATGGTGTCGGTGTTTCACGTGGAACAACTGCAGGTGCCCGGGTTGGGGGCGGAGCGGTGCATTGTGTGGATGCGTTTGAGGGACTGACATCCGCCACCCAGACACGCAGGCACAACACGCCAAGGCCTCAATCGCATCCCAAGAGGCGTTCCCCGAACAGACTCACGTAAACTCGACCCCTTCACCGCGAGGGAAACCCACCATGTTCGGCATCGCAGACTACGGCGCCTTTGTCGTCGCCATCATCGTCTTTCTGGCCATTCCCGGCCCCGGCAACCTCGCTTTGATCACCTCCACCGGCAAGGGCGGCATCCGGGGTGGACTGGCCGCCACTTTCGGTGTCATCGCCGGTGACCAGGTGCTGATGTGGATGGCCGTGGCCGGTGTCGCTGCCTTGCTCACCGCCTATCCGGCCGCGTTCAGCTTTGTCCAGTGGGCCGGTGCTGCCTACCTGGCCTGGCTGGGCTGGAAGATGCTCACCGCCAAGCCCGGCGATGCACCGGTGCTCCACATCCGGCCTCGCCATTACTTCCAGCAGGCCCTGACGATCACCCTGCTCAACCCCAAGGCCATTGTTTTCTACATGGCCTTCTTCCCGCTCTTCGTTGACCCCCAGAAGCACCAGGGGCTGGTCACCTTCGGTGCCATGGCCGCCACCATCGCCTTCCTGACCTTGCTTTACGGTCTGGCGGTCGTGTTGCTCACCCACTTCCTGGCCGAACGCATGCGCGCCAACCCGCGAATCGGCCAAGCCATGGAAAAGCTGGCCGGTGTGTTCCTGATCGGATTCGGCGTCAAGCTGGCCGTTTCCAGATGAAAGTTCAGCCTGTACAACAAGTCCGTGGCAGCGGCGGAGCGTGGGGGTACCACTGATGGCCAAGATATTCTGTATTGCCAACCAGAAAGGCGGCGTCGGCAAGACGACGACCACGGTCAACCTCGCCGCCGGTCTGGCCAAGATCGGCCAGCGGGTGCTGATGGTCGACCTCGACCCACAGGGCAACGCCACCATGGGCTCCGGGGTGGACAAGCGTACCTTGCCGCTTTCGGTCTACGATGTGCTGCTGGAGTCGGCCGCGGTCAAGGAGGCGGCCTTGCTGTCGGAGAAGTGTGGCTACCACGTGCTCGGCGCCAACCGCGACCTGGCGGGTGCCGAGGTGGAGCTGGTCGAGGTCGAGCGGCGCGAGAAGCGCCTGAAACAGGCACTGGCCGAGGTCGATGCCGATTTCGACTTTGTTTTGATCGACTGCCCGCCATCCCTTTCCATGCTGACGCTCAACGGCCTGTGCTCGGCCCACGGTGTCATCGTGCCCATGCAGTGCGAGTACTTCGCGCTCGAAGGCCTGACCGATCTGGTCAACACCATCAAGCAGGTGCACGCCAACCTCAACAAGGACCTGCAGATCATCGGCCTGCTGCGTGTCATGTTCGACCCGCGCATCACCCTGCAGCAGCAGGTCAGTGACCAGCTCAAGGCCCACTTTGCCGACAAGGTGTTCGACACCGTGATTCCGCGCAATGTGCGGTTGGCCGAGGCGCCCAGCTACGGCCTGCCCGGCGTGGTGTTCGACCCTTCGGCGCGCGGCAGCCAGGCCTTTCTGGCCTTCGCCAGTGAAATGGTGCAGAGAATCCAAAAGATGTGAGCGCTTGCTGCTGTGAAAATGCCGGTCAAACCTGAGAACATCCTGATTCTGCCTGGCTGGCAGAACAGCGGCCCCGCGCACTGGCAGAGCCGCTGGGAAGCGCAACAAGGCTTTCGCCGGGTGGATCAGTCCGACTGGATGACGCCCAAACGTGGCGACTGGATCGCCCGGCTGGAAGATGTGGTCCTGGGTTGCGACGGCCCGGTGCTGCTGGTGGCCCACAGCCTGGGCTGCATCCTCACGGCGGCCTGGGCCCAGGTCTCCCGGAGCACCGGCCGCGTGCAGGGCGCGTTGCTGGTGGCGCCGGGTGATCCGGAGCGCGGCGAACTGCGTGCCGTGTTGCCCAGCTGGGCGCCCATCGTGCGCGAGCGTCTGCCTTTTGGCAGCACCCTGGTGGGCAGCCGCAACGATCCTTATTGCAGCTTCGACAAGGCGCAGGCCCTGGCGGCCAGCTGGGGCTCGACGTTCGTCGACCTGGGCGAGCGCGGCCACATCAACGCCGAATCCGGCCTGGGCGACTGGCCCGAGGGCCTGGTCTGGCTGAACGAACGGAACGACAAGAAAGGCGATTGAGATGGTCACCAAAAAACCCAAAGGCCTGGGCCGCGGACTCGAAGCCCTGCTGGGCCCCAAGGTGGCAGAGCCTGCCGCGGCTGACGCGTCCGCGCCGGCAGGAGCCCCAAGCTCCCTCCCCGTGACCGAGATGGTGCCCGGCATGTACCAGCCCCGTACCCGCATGGACGAGGGCGCTCTCTACGAACTGGCCGAGTCGATCAAGGCCCAGGGCGTCATGCAGCCAATTCTCGTGCGCCGCCTGGCGAGCGGCGTGAATGCCGGCAAGTACGAAATCATCGCGGGTGAGCGCCGCTATCGCGCCTCCCAGCTGGCCGGGTTGACCGAGGTGCCGGTGCTGGTGCGCGACGTGCCCGACGAATCGGCGGCCGCCATGGCGCTGATCGAGAACATGCAGCGCGAAGACCTGAACCCGCTGGAAGAGGCCCAGGGCCTGCAGCGCCTGGTCAAGGAGTTTGGCCTGACCCACGAACAGGCGGCCCAGGCCGTGGGCCGTTCGCGTTCGGCCGCGTCCAATCTGCTGCGCCTGCTGCACCTGGCCGAGCCGGTGCAGACCATGCTCATGGCCGGTGACATCGACATGGGTCACGCCCGCGCGCTGCTGGCGCTGGAGAGGGTGGGCCAGATCACGGCGGCCAACCAGATCGCGGCCAGGAAGCTGTCGGTGCGCGAAGCCGAGCGCCTGGTCAAGAAGCTTGGGGCCGAGTTCAACCTGGTGCCGCAGAAGCCCAAAAAGGAAAAATCGCGTGACATCCGCCGGGTCGAGGACGAGTTGTCCGACCTGCTGACCGCCGAGGTCGAGGTGCGCGTGAAAAAGCGCGTCAAGCGCCACGGCCGTGTCGAAGACATGGGCGAACTCGCCATCCAGTTCGGCTCGCTGGACGAGCTCAATGGCCTGATTGATCGCTTGCGAGGCGAACGCTGAGTCAGGGTCCTGAACTGTTCGACCTGTCACCAGCCAGGTGTCGGGTCGAACCATTCAGATCCGGAAAATCTTGCCCGGGTTGAGGATATTGTCGGGGTCCAGCGCCTGCTTGATGGTGCGCATCATGTCGATGGCGCCGTCACCCGCTTCGGTGCGCAGAAAGTCCATCTTGTGCAGGCCCACGCCGTGTTCGCCGGTGCAGGTGCCGCCCAGTTGCAGGGCGCGCGCCACCAGGGTGTGGTTCAGGGCCTCGGCCTTCTGGTGTTCTTCGGGCTGGTCGGGGTCGATCAGGTAGCCGAAGTGGAAGTTGCCGTCGCCCACGTGGCCGACCAGGAAGTAGGGGATGCCGCTGGCGTCGGCCTCGGCCACCGAGTCGAGCAGGCAGTCGGCCAGGCGGCTGATGGGCACGCAGGTGTCGGTGCTGATGGCGCGGCAGCCGGGCCGGCTCTGAATGGCCGCGAAGTAGGCGTTGTGCCGCGCGGTCCACAGCCGGGTGCGCTCCTCGGGGGTGGTGGCCCACTCGAAGTCGTTGCCACCGAACTCTTTGGCGATCTCCTGCACCGTCTCGGCCTGCTCCTGCACGCTGGCGGGCGAGCCGTGGAACTCCATCAGCAGCATGTGTTCCTCGCGCAGGCCCAGCTTGCTGTGGGCGTTGACCATGCGCACGGTGCCGGCGTCGATCAGTTCGCAGCGCGCGATTGGCACGCCCATCTGGATGATCTGGATGACGGTGCGCACCGCGGCCTCGATGGTCGGGAACGAGCAGGTGGCCGCCGAGATCGCCTCGGGCAGCGGGTACAGCCTGAGCGTGACTTCCGTGATGACGCCCAGCGTGCCTTCGCTGCCCACCATCAGGCGGGTCAGGTCGTAGCCGGCGCTGCTCTTCTTGGCGCGGGTGCCGGTGCGAATGACCTCGCCGCGGGCGGTGACCACTTCCAGTGCCAGCACGTTCTCGCGCATGGTGCCGTAGCGCACGGCATTGGTGCCGCTGGCGCGCGTGGCCGCCATGCCGCCGATGGACGCGTCAGCGCCGGGGTCGATGGGGAAGAACAGGCCTTCGTGCTTGACGGCCTCGTTGACCGCCTTGCGGGTGATGCCCGGCTGCACGGTGACGGTGAGGTCCTCGGCATTGACCGAGAGCACCTTGTCCATGCGGCTGACGTCGATGCTGATGCCGCCCTGGATGGCCAGCAGGTGGCCCTCCAGCGAGGAACCGACACCGAAGGGAATGACCGGCACCTTGTGCTGCGCGGCCAGCTTGACCGCGTCGGCCACGTCCCGGGTGGACTCGGCAAACACCACCGCCGAAGGCGGCGGCACGTCGAAAATGGATTCGTCGCGACCGTGCTGTTCGCGCACCGCCTGGGCGGTCGAGCAGCGGGCGCCGAAGCGCTGTTGCAGCGTTTCGATCAGCGCGGCAGGCACCTCGCGCAGCTTCAGCTCGGGCGCGAGGTGCGTGTGGTCGGCGGGGGCGTTCATCGGGTGTCTCCTACGCAGGGGCTGCGGGCATGCGGTCCTTGTTCAGCCGCAGGATAATGCTGCATTATCGGCAATCCGCCGGATTCGCACAGCCAAGGATTCGACTCGATGGGCAACCGCCTCACCCAGATCGCCACCCGCACCGGTGATGCCGGCACCACGGGGCTCGGTGACAACTCCCGCGTCTCCAAGAACAGCCTGCGTGTGCACGCCATGGGCGATGTCGACGAACTCAACTCGCACATCGGCGTGCTGCTGTGCGAGCCCATGCCGGAGGACGTGCGCACCCTGCTGGTCGAGATCCAGCACCAGCTGTTCAACCTCGGCGGCGAGTTGTCGATCCCGGGTTTCGAACTGCTCAAGCCCGAGGCGGTGCTGGCGCTGGACGAGGCGCTGGCCACCTACAACGAGCAACTGCCCCGCCTGCAGGAGTTCATTCTGCCGGCCGGCACGCGGGCGGCCAGCCTGGCCCATGTGTGCCGCACGGTCGCACGCCGGGCCGAGCGTGCCGTGGTGGCCCTGGGCAACGAAGAAGCGATCAAGGACGCGCCGCGCCAGTACCTGAACCGGTTGTCCGATCTGATGTTCGTGCTCGCGCGGGTGCTCAACCGCATGAACGGCGGGGACGACGTCTACTGGAAGAGCGAGCGCCTGAGCCGTCAGGGAGACGCCTGAGGCGCTGGCGCGCCGCGCCCGGTTCAGACGGCCAGGTGAAGACCGGCGGCTTTTGGTCCGCGACCCTGGCGCAGGCGGATGCGCAGCGACAGGTCGGTGCGCGAGTCCGCGTGCTCGATGGCCTGCTCGGCCGTCAGTTCCCCCCGCATGACCAGCTCATAAAGGGACTGGTCGAAGGTGCACATGCCCAGCTCGTTGCTCCTAGCCATGATCTCCTTGAGATCGTCGGTCTGTCCTTTCTGGATCAGCTCGGCCACATAGGGTGACTGCAGCAGCACTTCGACTGCCGGCACCAGCCGCGCGTGTGGGCCACGGATCAGTCGCTGACCGACCACCGCCTTGAGGTTGAGCGAGAGGTCCAGCAGCACCTGCCGGTGTGCGTTGTCCGGAAAGAAATTGAGGATGCGCTGGATCGCCTGATTGGCGTTGTTGGCGTGCAGGGTCGAGACGCACAGATGGCCGGTCTCGGCGTAGGTCAATGCATGCTTCATGGTCTCGCGATCCCGGATTTCCCCGATCATGATCACGTCGGGAGCTTCGCGCATGGCGTGTCGCAACGCCTCGTCGAAGCTCCTGGTGTCCAGCCCGACTTCGCGCTGGTCGACGATGCAGCTGCCGTGCCTGTGCTCGAACTCCATCGGATCCTCGACGGTCAGGATGTGGCCGCTTCTGTGGTGGTTCCGGTGGTCCAGCATTGCCGCCAGCGTGGTCGACTTGCCCGAGCCGGCTGCGCCGACCACCAGCACCAGCCCGCGCTCCAGCAGGGACAGCTCCCGCAGGACCGCTGGCAGCTTGAGCGACTCGATCGACGGAATCGTGGCGCTGATGTGGCGCACCACCGCCGCCACGTCGCCGCGCTGGCGATAGACATTGACGCGAAATCGCCCCAGCTCCGGCAGCGCGATGGCCAGGTCGCATTCCAGGCTGGACTCGAAATCGCGGATCTGCGCTTCGCTCATCACCGAATAGGCCAGCCGCCGGGTTTCCTCTCCACTCAGGACAGGCAGGGGCAGGCGAAATGTCTGCCCCTGCACCTTCAGGGAGGGCGCGCAGCCGGCGGAAAGAAACAGGTCGGAGGCGCCGTGCGCGACCATCTGGGCCAGGTGATGCCCCAGTTCGTTGTCGATGGGGACGTTCGGGGAGCTCATGCGGACATTTCAACACGCCACAGCGCCCAGGGAGCGCATGCGCCCACGCCGAAGGCGGCAAATCGTCACGGACCGGCCGGATTTCCGGGCGCTGGCAGTTGCCCCATGGCCAGAGCAGCGAAGTGCGCCAGTTCCGGTGTTTCAGCAGAAGCGGACTTTGCCGCATCATCCCATCGCCTGAGCGTCACGGCATCGGGCCCAAACGGGTGCGCGTCGAACAACTGGGCCTCGTGCGCGTTCATCGGGCCGCCTTGCAGGGCGAGACTTCGCTGGGAGTCATCGGACAGGGTGGCCAGATAGCCGGGGTCGAGGCACAGGCGGCGTTTGGCCTGCACATGCAGGCGCACCGGCTCGGAAACCTCGGATCCGAACAGGCTGAACAGCACGGTGGCGCCGATGACTTCGTGGCGATCGTCGATGCCCTGTGCGCTGGGTGTGCCGGTCCGGCCATGCAGCAGGTGGCCGATGTCGTGCAGCAGGGCGGCAGCCACCAGCGAAGCACCGGCTCCCGCGCACTGGGCCAGGTGGGCGGTTTGCAGAGCGTGCTGCAGGTGGGAGACCGGTTCTCCCGCGTACCGCTCATGCCCACGCAGAAGCAGCAGTTCAAGAAGGTGGTTCAGGTCGAGCTTCATGTCGCCGGACTGTCAACAGGCTTTCATATTGCCTCCTCAACATGACGCTTTGGAGTCAACCCGAGGAGAAATCGCCATGCTGTTCCCACCCATCCGTTGTGGTCTGAAGACCCTCGCGCCTGTGTTCGCCCTGGCGCTGTCAGGCGCGGCCTTTGCGCAGGCCAAGACGCAGCTGACCGTCTACACCGCACTCGAGGCCGATCAGATCAGGGCGTACGAGACCGCCTTCGAGAAGGCCCACCCAGGCATCGATCTGGTGTTCGTGCGGGATTCGACCGGCATCATGACCGCCAAGCTGCTCGCCGAGAAGGCCAACCCGCGAGCCGACGTGGTGTGGGGGCTGGCCGCGTCCTCGCTGGCGGTGCTGGACAAGGAGGGCATGCTGATGCCGTACGCGCCCAAGGGCATGAACAGCATCAAGCCCAACATGCGGGCCCCTGGCGAGCAGCCCAGCTGGGTGGGCATGAACGTCTATGCCTCTGCGGCGTGTTTCAACACCGTCGAGGCCGGCAAGAAGAACCTGCCGCAGCCCGCTTCCTGGGCCGACCTGACCAAGCCGGTCTACCGTGGTGCCATCACGATGCCGCACCCGGCCAGCTCCGGCACCGGCTACCTGATGGTGGCCGCTTGGTTGCAGATGATGGGCGAGGACAAGGGCTGGGCTTTTATGGACGCCTTGCACCAGAACATCGGCGTCTATACGCACTCGGGCAGCAAGCCCTGCAATCTCGCCGGCGCGGGCGAGTACCCCATCGGGCTGAGTTTCGAGTACCGGGCCAACAAGCTCAAGACCGACGGCGCCCCCATCAACGTGGTGTTGCCGTCCGAAGGTCTGGGCTGGGAGCTGGAAGCCACTGGCATCATGAAGAATACCCGTCACCCGGAGGCCGCCAAGGCCCTGGCCGACTGGGCGGTGACGCGGGAGGCCAGCGAGCTGTACGCGAAGAACTTCGCGATCGTCGCGTTCCAGGGCGTGCAGCCCAAGCTGGAGCACATCCCGACAAGCATCGACGGCATGCTGGCCAAGAACGACTTTGCCTGGTCGGCCGCCAACCGCGACCGCATTCTGGCCGAGTGGAGCCGCCGCTACGAGTCCAAGGCGGAAAAGCGCTGATACGTCCATGGGCACCGACGCACCGGGCGACTGGCTGGAGCTGCGCGGGATCGGCAAACGCTACGGCCGGCAGCCGGTGCTCGAAGACATCGATTTGTCGATTGGTGAAGAAGAGTTCGTCTGCCTGCTCGGCCCGTCGGGCTGTGGCAAGACCACGCTGCTTCGCATCCTGTGCGGCATTGAACCCGAGCATCAGGGACGGGTGTGGCTCAAGGGTCAGGACATCAGCGACTGGGCGCCAGCCCAGCGGCGCTTCGGTGTGGTGTTCCAGTCCTACGCCCTGTTCCCCAACCTGAGCGCGCTCGACAACGTGATGTACGGGCTCAAGGGCATGGGCCGGGAACGGGCCCGAAAGCTGGCGGAGGACATGCTTGAACTGGTGGGTCTGGTGGCCCACCGGGCCAAGTACCCGGCGCAGTTGTCCGGCGGCCAGCAGCAGCGGGTGGCCCTGGCCCGGGCGCTGGCGCCGTCGCCACGCCTGCTGCTGCTCGATGAGCCCCTGTCCGCACTGGATGCCCAGGTGCGCGGTTTCCTGCGCCAGGAAATCCGTCGCCTGCAAAGACACCTGCGCATACCCACAGTCATGGTCACCCACGATCAGGACGAGGCCATGGCCATGGCGGATCGGATCGTGCTCATGGACCAGGGACGCATCGTGCAGCAGAGTGCCCCGCGGCAGCTGTACGCGCGGCCGGCCAGCACCTTCGCCGCGCGTTTTGTCGGCCGGATGAACGTCTGGGACGCCCGGCCAGATGGACAGGGGCGGGTGAGGGTCGGCCAGCAGACGCTGGAAATGGACGCTGCAGAACGCCTGGGCGCCACCACCAGTCCGCAGATCGGCATCCGGCCCGAGCAGGTGATTCTGCGGGACCGCGACTGGGCCAACGAACGCGCGCCGCTTCCGGTGCCGGCACCTCCGAACCGGGTGCCGGTCGAAGTCAGCGACGTGGTGTTCTGCGGCGCCTACATCCAGGTGCGGCTGGAAGCACCCACCATGGGCGCCACGGTGGAGGCCGAACTGACGACCCCGACCGGGGGTGAGCTTCCCTGGTCGCGGGGGGATCGGATCGAGGCAGAGTTGCCGTCCCGGGCCCTGGTCCTGCTGGGCGCGCATGTCTGAGGCGGTCCTGGCCCACGAGGAGGGCGTTGCCCAGATGGTCCGGTCCGGTCGCCGCGGTGGCTGGGGCGTGGCTCTGGGCACTGGTGGCCTGCTGCTGCTGGGCCTGCTGTTCATCGTCTTGCCGGTCGGCAGCCTGTTGCTGCGCAGCCTGGTCAACGCCGAGGGCGAGTGGGTGGGTCTGGCCCACTACGCGGCCTATTGGCAGACACCGGCCCTGTCGGACTCGATCGGGCGCAGCATCCGGTTGTCGGCCCTGGCCTCGCTGATCTGTGTGCTGCTGGCTTATGGCTATGCCTATGCATTGACCCAGAGCTGCATGCGGCACAAAGGATTGTTCCGGGCCGCCGCGCTGGTTCCCCTGCTGGCCCCCTCGCTGCTGATGGGCATCAGCCTGATCTACCTGTTCGGCAACCAGGGCCTGCTCAAGGGGTGGATGGCTCCGTTCGGCGGCATCTACGGCGAGCCCGGCATCGTCATCGGCTCCGTGCTGTGGACCTTTCCGCACGCGCTTCTGTTGCTGATGACCAGTCTGGCCACCCAGGACGGCCGCCTGCAGGAGGCGGCCCGGACCCTGGGCGCCAGTCCGGTGCGCGTGTTCTGGACGGTGACCCTGCCGGCCAGCCGCTATGGGCTGATGATGGCTTTTGTGGTGGTGTTCGTGCTGGTCATCACCGACTTCGGTGTGCCCAAGGTGATCGGAGGGGCTGCCAACGTGCTGGCCACCGACCTGTACAAGCAGGTAGTGGGGCAACAGAATTTTTCCATGGGGGCCGTGGTGGGCGTGTGGCTGCTGCTACCGGCAGTCGGTGCCTTTGCGCTGGAGCGGCATTTCCGGCGCCGGCAGGCCGCCGCCCTCGGTGCGCGAGCCAGCCTGCTGCAGCCGCAACCGCATGCCTGGCGCGACCGCCTGCTCTGGCTCTATTGCGCGGTCGTGGCCCTGTGCCTGCTGGCCGTCATCGGTGTGGCCGTCTTTGCTTCCATGGCCACATTCTGGCCCTACAACCTCAGTCCCAGCCTGCGCCACTACGACTTCGACAACATGGACGGCGGCGGCTGGGCCAGCTACTTCAACTCCATCCGCATGGCCCTCGGTGTCGCTGTCGTCGGAACCGTCTGCGCCTTCTTCAGTGCCTGGCTGGTCGACAAACCCCGCCACCACGGGCCCATGCGGGACGCGCTGAATCTGCTGCTGAACCTGCCTCTGGCGATACCCGGACTGGTGCTGGGCATCGGCTACATCTTCTTCTTCAATGCACCGGGCAATCCCCTGGGCGGCCTCTACGCCACCATGGCCATCCTGATCATCTGCACGGTGGTCCATTTCTATTCGGTGGCCCACCTGACGCTGCTGGCGGCCATGCGGCAGACCGACGCCGAGTTCGAGGTGGTGTCCGAGTCGCTCGGTGTGCCCATGATCAAGACCCTGTTGAGGGTGCACCTGCCCGTGTGCCTGCCGACCCTGGTGCAGGTGGCAGGCTTCTTCTTCGTCAACGCCATGACCACGGTTTCGGCCGTGGTCTTCCTGTATGCGCCCCACACCGCCCTCGCCTCGGTGGCCGTCCTCAACATGGACGACGCCGGCACCGTGGCCTCGGCGGCGGCCATGGCGGTCCTGATTTTTCTGACGTCGGCGGTCGTGCGTGGCCTGATGGCGCTGTTTTCCCATGGCCTGCTGGTGCGCACGCAGCGCTGGCGCCAACGCTGAGGACCGTGCATCGATGCTGGCCGACCAGAAGAACTTTGACCTGATCGTGGTGGGGGCGGGCATTGTCGGCCTGGCCCATGCCTGGATGGGCTGGCGCCGGGGCTGGCGCGTCGCGGTGATCGAGCGGGATCACCGATGTGTCGGCGCCTCGGTCCGAAATTTCGGTTTTGTCACCGTGACCGGCCAACGCAGCGGTGAAACCTGGCGCCGCGCCCGGCGCAGCCGCGACCTGTGGGCGGAACTGGCGCCGCAGGCGGGCATCGAGGTGCTGCACACCGGGCTCTGGGTGGTGGCGCGCCGGCCGCTGGCGCTCGATGTCCTGGCCGAATTTGCCGATACCGACATGGGGCGGTCCTGCGAGCTGCATGTGGGCAGCCGCTGGGGTGAGCGTGCACCGGGCCTGCGGTCGTCGGAGGCGGCGGGTGCGTTGTACAGTCCGCATGAGCTGCGGGTCGAGTCCCGGGAGGCCATCCCGCGGCTGGCGGCCTGGTTGCAGTCACAGGGTGTGTGCTTTGTCTGGGGCCAGGAGGCGCTGGGACTGGAGGGGTCCCGTGTCCACGGGCCGCAGCAGACCTGGACCGGTGAGCGGGTGGTCGTCTGCCCGGGGACCGAGCTCAACGGTGTGGCCCGCCAGATGATGCCCGCGCACGCCCTGCAATTGACCCGCTTGCAGATGCTGCGCGTGCGCCCGCCCGCCCGCTATCGCCTCCCTTCAGCGGTGATGGGCGACCTCAGCCTGGTTCGCTACCACGGCTATGCGGACCTGGAGTCGTCGGCTGCGCTGTTGCAGCAACTGCGTCTGGAATGCCCGCAAAGCCTGGCCGACGGCATCCACCTGATCGCCGTGCAAAGCCGCGACGGCACCCTCGTGGTGGGGGATTCCCACCATGCACACGATTCGCCGGAGCCCTTCGCCAGCGAAGACGTCGATGAGCGCATCCTGGGTCACCTGCGTGAGCTGCTCGACCTGCCCGGGTATGACGTGGTCGAGCGATGGACCGGGGTCTATCCGGTGGGCCATGCCGCCGACTGCCTGATCGAGGCGCCTGCGCCCGGCCAGCGCCTGGTGCTGGTCACCAGCGGAACCGGTGCCAGCACGGCTTTTGCCATTGCCGAAGAAGTTGTCCAAACCTGGTGATGCCATGAACCCCAACCCAGCTTCCTCCTTCTTGCAGGCCGTTGTCTTCGACTGGGCCGGTACCGTCATCGACTTCGGCAGCCAGGCTCCGATGGGGGCGTTCGTCGAACTCTTCCGCCGTCATGGCGTCGAGATCGGCATTGACGAAGCGCGGGTGCCGATGGGGCTGCCGAAGTGGCACCACATCCAGGCCCTGGGCCGGATGCCCCGCATCGCCCAGGCCTGGCTTGATGTCCATGGGCGGCCCTTCGGCAACGCCGATACCGATGCCCTGTACGCCGAGTTCACGCCGATGAACGCCGCGTCGGTGCGTCAGCACGCCGACCTGATTCCGGGCACGGTGGAGACGCTCGACTGGCTGCGAAAACGTGGCCTGCGCATCGCCTCGACGACCGGCTACAACCGGGACATCATGGAAGTGTTGATTCCACTGGCGGCCCGGCAGGGCTTCGATCCGGAGGCGGTCGTCTGCGCCGGCGATCTGCCGGAGTCCCGGCCGTCGCCCATGGGCATGCGCCACCTGTTCGAGCGCTTGGGCATCCACGATCCGCAGCGTGTCGTCAAGGTGGACGACACGGTGCCGGGCCTGCTGGAGGGCCGGCACGCCGGCTGCTGGACCGTGGCCGTGCTGGCCAGTGGCAACGCCCTGGGACTGACCGAGGCACAGTGGCAGGGTCTGGACGCGTCGCGCAGGACGGTGCTGCGAAACCAGGCCCGTGAAACCCTTGCTGAAGGCGACGCCAACTTCTTCATCGACACGGTGGCCGACCTTCCGGCCGTGATCGAGACCATCGAGCAGCGCATGGCGGCCGCCGTCAGGCGGGACTGAGCGGCCAGCCCAGCGCTCGGGCCAGCACCAGCGCCGCCTCGTCGGTGCATGCCCCGTCAAGCACCCGTCGGGCCACCGCGTTCGCATCCAGGCATTCGAATCCGGCCACCTCGCCATCGAGGTTCTCCGGGCGGAGGTGCGCAGGAACCGTCGCCACGCACCAGTGGACGGTTTCGACCAGTTGTCCCAGGCCGCCGCCGTCGTCCGTGGGACGGGTCATGAGGAAGGGCGTGCCCCATTTCAGGTTCTGCAGTTCATGCACCGGTAGACCGGCTTCTTCGCGGGTTTCCCGAACCATGGTGTCGTGGAGAGTTTCGCCGTTGGCGACCATGCCGCCCACCAGCGTGTCCCACAGGCCCGGGTCGTTCGCCTTGTCCAGCGCGCGCTGCTGGATCCAGACGCGCCCATCGGGTGCAAAACCGACCAGATGCACCGCCTCGGTGGCCACACCCAGCACACGCGCTGCCCCGCGTTCGATGCGGCCGACCCCGTTGCCTTCGGCGTTCCTGACCGCCACGAACTCGTTGCGCCAGACACCGCAGCGCCCGCTTGCCTGCAGGGCTTGTGCCAGGCTGTCCAGGCACTTGTCGAGCGACTTCGCGGGCGGCCAGTGCGGTGCCACCAAGGGCCAAAGAAGGGGGTCGACAGAGCCGATGACCTGTCCATTGAAGGACAGGATGCGTCTGGCATGACCATGCGGTTGCCGGTTGCGCACAAGGCAGCGGTTCAGCCACTCGGCCAGCAGACTGTTCTTGGACAAGGTGCGCTCGGCCATGCCAGCTTTACGCTCAGATCAGCTTGCGGCGCACCTGTGCCGTCACCCACTCACTGACCACCACCGTGGCCAGGATGACGATCAGGAGCATGGTCACCTTGGGCCAGGCCAGCGTGCCCAGCGCGGCTTCCAGCTTGACGCCGATGCCGCCCGCGCCGACAAGTCCCAGCACCGTCGACTCGCGGATGTTGATGTCCCAGCGGAAGACGGTGACGCCAGCCAGCGTGGGCGCCACCTGCGGCACCACGCCCCAGGCCATGGTCTGCGCCGAGCTGGCCCCGGTGGCCTCGATGGCCTCCACCTGTGCGCCGTCGATTTCTTCGATCGATTCGTACAGCAGCTTGCCGATGAAGCCGATGGAGCGCAGCGCGATGGCCAGAATACCGGCCAGCACACCCGGGCCCAGGATGGCCACCAGCAGCAGCGCCCAGATGAGCGAATTGATGGAGCGCGAGGCCACGATCACCAGCAGCGCCACCGGGCGCACGAAGCGCGCGCTGGGCGTGGTGTTGCGCGCGGCCAGAAAGGCCACCGGCACCGCCATCACCAGGCCGATGAGCGTGCCCAGCGTGGCGATGTTGATCGTCTCCCACAACGGCCACCAGAGTTCGTGAATGAAGCTCCAGGCCGGCGGCATCATGCGGGTGCCGATGTCTTCCATCTGCGCCGGCGCATCGGCCACGAAGGCCCAGATGGTGTCCTGCGTCATCACCTGGAAGGTCCAGGACACGAACGCCAGCGCCAGCACCCAGCTGCCGAAAGCAATCCAGTCGGCGCGGGTGGAGCGCTTGCGCCACACGGGAAAGGCCTTCTCGTTGGTGCTCACTGGATGCGCTTTCTGAGCCAGCCCGAGCTGTACTCGGCCACCATGACGATGGCGATGATGACCATGAGGATGGCCGCTGCGGAGTCGAATTCGTAGCGGTCCATGGCGGTGTTGAGCGTGGCACCGATGCCGCCGGCGCCCACGATACCGATCACCGCCGACTCACGGAAGTTGATGTCCAGCCGGTAGAGCGACAAGCCCACCAGGCGTGGCATCACCTGGGAGAGCACCGCAAAGTCCAGCACCTGAAGGTAGCCCGCGCCGGTGGCGCGCAGCGCTTCAAGCTGCGAAGCCTCGATTTCCTCGATGTCTTCGGCCATGAGCTTGGCCATGAAACCGATGGTGGCAAAAGTCAGTGTGAGGAAACCGGCGAACGGGCCGAAGCCGAACATGGCCACCAGAAAGATCGCCACGATGATTTCATTGAGCGTGCGCGACAAGGCCACAAAGCCGCGGCAGATGAGGTAGATCCAGGTGGGCGCCAGGTTGCGCGCCGCGCCCACCGCCACCGGTATCGACAGCGCCACACCGAGCGCGGTCGAGGTGACGGTCATGGTCAGGCTTTCCTGAAACCCCAGCGCGATGTCGTCCCAGCGGCTGTTGAAGTCGGGTTGCAGAAAGCCGAGCACGAACGCCCAGCCACGCTCAAGGCCCTGTAGGGCTCGCACCCAATTCACTTCCACTGAGGCGATGGCCAGAACCAGGTACAGCGCGCCACCCGCGTACAGGGCCCAACGCGTGAGCGGGCTGGCAATGAAAGGCGGGCGTCGCCACTGGCGCGGCAGCGCCGCGGCAGCGCTTGCAGCGGCGCTCATGCCGCGGCCACCAGCGCCAGGTTGCGATCGTCCCGCTCGCCATGCGGGTCAGCGCCCTCGGCCGTGGCCTGCATGCGCTGGGTGATGGCGGTCCAGTCCTCGTCGCCGTAGATGCGCGTGAGCACCTCGTTGTCGACGCCGGCAGCGGCGCCGTCGTACACCACGCTGCCCGCGCGCAGGCCGACGATGCGCGGCAGGAATTCGGTGGCCAGCACCACGTCGTGGATGTTCACGATGGCGGCCAGGCCGCGCTCCTGGCACAGCTCCAGAATGAGCCGCATGATCTGGCGCGAGGTCTTGGGGTCCAGGCTGGCGGTGGGTTCGTCCACCAGCAACAACTTGGGGCTCTGCATCAGCGCGCGCGCAATGCCCACCCGCTGTCGCTGCCCGCCCGAGAGCGCATCGGCCCGCTTGTTTTCCATGCCTGCAAGGCCAACCCGCTCCAGCAGCGAAAACGCCTGGGCAATGTCATCGGTCTGGAAACGGCGAAACCAGCTGGCCCAGAAGCCGGTGTACCCCAGCCGGCCGGACAGCAGGTTCTCCATCACGGTCAGGCGCTCGACCAGGGCGTATTCCTGGAAGATCATGCCGATCTGACGCCGCGCCTGGCGCAGGCCGGACGCGCCGAGCGCGCCCAGGTCCTGCCCGTCCAGATGAATCTGCCCGCTGCTGGGCTGCACCAGCCTGTTCACGCAGCGGATAAGGGTGGACTTGCCGGCCCCTGACGGGCCGATCAAACCCAGCACCTCCCCCGCCCCCACGCTCAGGCTCACGCCCTTGAGCGCGAGGTCGCCGGTGGCATAGCGCTTCTCCAGCTGACGCAGCTCCAGCATGTCAAGGCTCCCTTATCGGCAGGCGTAGCTGACGTTCATGGCGCGATCGATCTCGCGCACCACCTGCCAATGCTGCTTGTAGGTGATGGGAATGAACTTCTCCTGCGGCGGCTCCGACTTGTTGAACTCGGCCGCCAGGGCGGTGCCCTCCCAGTTGAAGCTGAAGAAGGCCTGCTTGACCTTCTCGGCCAGCTCGGGCTTGAGGTTGTAGACGTAGCCGTAGCCCGTGGTGGGGAAAGTCTGCGACTTATAGACCACCTTGGTCTGCTCGGGCTTGACCACGCCGCGCGCTTCCATGCGAGCCTTCACCGAGTTGGCAATGGCCGCTGCGGGATAGTCCTTGTTGGCCACGCCCAGGATGGAGTTGTCGTGCTTGCCGCTGAAGACGGGCGTGAAGTCCTTGCCCGCTTCCATCTTGAATTGCTCGCGCAGCAGGGCCGAGGGCGCCTTGAAGCCGGAGTTGGAAGTCTCCGCCGTGAAGGCCATGCGCTTGCCCTTGATGTCCTCGATCTTCTCGATGCCGCTGCCGGGGAAGGTGATGATTTCCATCTCGTACCCGAAGCGGTTGTCCTTGGAGGCCATCATGGCGAACGGCACGAAACCGGCGCAATTGACCGCCAGCGGGTTCGAGCCGGTGTTGAAGCCGGCCACGTGCAGGCGGCCCGCGCGCATGGCCTCGAGCTGCGCTGCGTTGCTCTGCACAGGGAAGAACTGCACCCGTTTGCCGGTGGTCTTGGCCAGGTGGTCGATGAACCCCTCCCAGACCTTGGCGTACACCGCAGGGTCTTCAACGGGCGTGTAAGCAAACACCAGGGTCGCAGGGTCGATCCACTGCTTGGGATCGGTGGGTGCATCGGCCACGAGGTCGCCATCGGCGTCCTTGAAGCGGGGATCCATGGCCTGGGCGCCGATGGCGGCGAAAGCCAGGACGGCGAAAGCAAGTTTTCCGACGGGCATGTGACACTCCAGTAATGACAAGCCCGTGAGCATGCGTGTTTGTCGTGACATTTCTGTGACGAGGCCTTCGATCGAGCGGAGGGCTTTTGTCCGTCCAAAGCCTGTGCGGCTGGGCCCTGATCTGCCGGCAGCAGCAGGCAGGATGACCGGCCCTCGCTGGTTGGCTGCTGTGCGAGGGGATTCAGCGCGGCGCCAGCACCGCCATCGTCAGGCGCGAGACGCAGGTGGGCTCGCCGGCGTCGTTGCGCAGGTCGATCTGCCAGACCTGGGTGCTGCGGCCGATGTGAACCGGCCGGGTGACGCCGGTGACCCAGCCGGCGGTGGCGCCGCGCAGGTGGTTGGCGTTGATGTCCAGCCCGACCGCGCGGTGGCCCGGCGGGCAGCTGAAGGCGGCGCCACAGCTGCCCAGGGTCTCGGCCAGCACCACGCTCACGCCGCCGTGCAGCAGGCCGTACGGTTGCTTCGTTCGTGAGTCCACCGGCACGCGGGCAGTGATGCTGTCTTCCCCCACGTCGAGGAATTCGATGCCCAGGTGCTGCACCGCGGTGCCCTCGTGCAGGCGGGCGAGGATCTCGCAGGAGATCGGCTGGGTCCAGATCGGCATGGGCAGGCTCCGTGATTGGCGGTCAGAGGGGGCGCACCGGCAGCACCGTGCCACCCGACGGGGCGTCGGCCATGCTGCGCTCGCGCGCGAACAGGCTTTCCATCTGGGACTTGCCCGAGACGTAGGTGCGCGGCCAGGCCAGGTTCGTGAAGCCGATCTTCGCTGCCTCGGTCAGTGTCCAGGCCGGGTTGGCCAGGTGCGGGCGGGCGACGGCGCACAGGTCGGCGCGCCCGGAGGCGATGATGCTGTTGACGTGGTCGGCCTCGCTGATGGCACCCACCGCGATGGTGGCGATGCCGGCCTCCTGGCGGATGCGGTCGGCGAACGGGGTCTGGTACATGCGGCCGTAGGTCGGTTTCTGGTCGGCACTGACCTGGCCCGAAGAGACGTCGATCAGGTCGGCGCCGGCGGCCTTGAAGGCGCGTGCGACCTCGACCGCCTCGTCCGGTGTGATGCCCCCTTCGACCCAGTCGTGGGCCGAGATGCGCACGCTCATGGGCAGGTGCTCGGGCCAGGCCGCGCGCACGGCGGCGAACACCTCCAGCGGGTAGCGCAGGCGGTTGGCCAGCGGGCCGCCGAAGTCGTCGTTGCGCCGGTTCGTCAGCGGCGAAATGAACGACGAAAGCAGGTAGCCGTGGGCGCAGTGCAGCTCCAGCCAGTCGAAACCGGCGGCGGCGGCGCGCCGCGTGGCGGCCACGAAGTCCTCGCGCACGCGGTCCATGTCGGCGCGGGTCATGGCGCGAGGCAGCTGGCCATCGGGCAGGTAGGGCTGGGCCGAGGCGGCCAGCAGCGGCCAGTTGCCTTCGGGCAGGGCCTGGTCCATGCCGTCGCCCTGCCAGGGCGCGCAGGTCGAACCCTTGGGCCCGGCGTGGCCGATCTGGATGCCGATGCGCGCGTCGCTCTGCTGGTGCACGAAATCCGTGATGCGCTTCCAGGCGGCCGTCTGTTCGTCGTTCCACAGGCCCGGGCAACCCGGGGTGATGCGGGCGTCGGGGCTGGGGCAGGTCATTTCGGCCATGACCAGCGCGGCGCCGCCCAGGGCCCGGGCGCCCAGGTGGGCCAGGTGGTAGTCGCCGGGCAGTCCGTCGTTGCAGCTGTACTGGGCCATGGGCGAGACGACAACCCGGTTTTTCAATTTCACCGACCTGAGCTTCCAGGGGGTGAACATCGGTGGCACGACGCCTTGGGCTTCTGCTGTGCCCGTCTGCGCAGCCGCCCGAGCGGCAAACCAGCGCTCGTAGCCCTCCAGCCAGCCCTTGTCGCGCAGGCGCAGGTTCTCGTGGCTGATGCGCTGGCTGCGGGTGAGCATGGAGTACATGAACTGCTCGGGTTCGAGCTGGTCGCAGTAGCGCTGGCCGCAGACCTCGAACCATTCCATCGCGTTCCAGGCGGCGTTCTGCAGGCGCAGCACGTCGACCGCGCGCACCGCCTGGTAGCGCTCCAGCACCTCGGGAATGTGCTCGGGCGTGTCGCCGGCGATCTGGAACTGGCGGGCCAGCTCCATCGCGTCCTCGATGGCCAGCTTGGTGCCCGAGCCAATGGCGAAGTGGGCGGTGTGCACCGCGTCGCCCATCAGCACCACGTGGCTGCCGTGTTCGTTGCGCAGCCACCACCGGTCGCAGCGCACGCGCTGGAAGTTCAGCCAGGCCGAGCCGCGCAGGTGGCGCGCGTTGGTCATCAGCCTGTGGCCCTGCAGCGTGTCCTTGAACAGGTGCTCGCAGAAGGCAATGCTCTGCTCCTGGTCGGCCTGGTCCAGGCGGTGGGCCTGCCAGACGTGCTCCGGGCACTCGACGATGAAGGTGGTGGTGCTGTCGTCGAACTTGTAGATGTGGGCCTGGAACCAGCCGTGCTCGGTCTTCTGGAAGTCGAAAGTGAAGGCGTCGTACAGGCGGTGCGTGCCCAGCCAGATGTAGCGGTTGGGGCGCACCACGATGTCGGGGCGGAAGGTGTCGGCGTACTTCGTGCGGATGCGCGAGTTGATGCCGTCGCTGGCGATGACGAGGTCGGCGTCCGGGAAGTCCAGGTCGGACTCGACGTCGGTCTCGAACTGCAGCTGCACACCCAGCTGCTCGCAGCGCGCCTGCAGGATGTTGAGCAGCTTCTTGCGGCCGATGCCGACAAAGCCGTGGCCACCCGAGCGGATGGTGCGGCCCTTGAACAGCAGCTCGATGTCGTCCCAGTGGTTGAAGGCCAGCTGGATCTCGTTGGCGGTCTCGATGTCCCAGGCCCGCATGTTGTCCATGGTCGCGTCGGAGAACACCACACCCCAGCCGAAGGTGTCGTAGGGCTTGTTGCGCTCGACCACGATGACCTCGTGGGCCGGATCGAGCTTTTTCATCAGCAGGCCGAAATACAGGCCGGCCGGGCCGCCACCGATGCAGACGATTTTCATGGGGGTCTCCTGACGGGCGCCGTCCGGGGATGCGGCGTGCGCGCGGGCTTCCGGCAATGCCAGCCCACCACCGGATTCTTAAATAGTTTAGACCTAAACAATATAGGGAAAGCCCTAGTCAAACGGATCCGTGTCGCCCGCCAGGTCATCGAGACTTGTTGACGCCTGTCAAATCCGACGTCCATGTAAGGCGCAAATTGGAGTGGCCCCGAACGGTGGGTTGACAGGAGATCTTCCTTGGATCATCGAATCAAGACATTGACACGGCGCGGATTGATTGGCTTGGCTGGTGCTGGCACCCTGCTGTTGGGGCTGGTCCTGCCTGCGACGGCAGCGGCCGACACGCTCAACCTGCGCCACGCCCATGTGCGTGAAAGCCTCGACGCCAGCGGCAATTACCGACGGCTCGGGGTGGCCCTGATGACCATGCCCGACGGCCGCCGGGAGCCCGCCACACTGGACCTGCGTGGCGTGCTCACCGGACCGCAGGGGGACCGCTGGTACGGCATGCGCGCGCAGTTGACCTACCGCTTTGCCGACGGATCCACCATAGAAGGCCGCATGGAGGGACGTTTTCGCCGCAACGAGATGGGCGACATCGCGGGTGCGCAGGAAGCCACCGGGGAGTTGACCGGCGGCACCGGGCGCTTCCAGGGCATCGAGGGCCGTTTCACCCTGAAGGGCGAAGGCGGCCTTTCGCCGCTGACACCCGGTGTGCTGGCCGATGTCTACGGCGACCTCACCGGCGAGTACCGCCTGCCGGCACGCCAATAGAAGCGGGCGCACGCCGGCGCCACGGTGCCGGCGCGGACAAGGCCGGGCCTCAGCGGCTGCCGCGCGAGAGCAGGGCGTTGAGCAGGATGGCGCCGAAGGTCGCGGTGCCGATGCCACCCAGCGCGAATTCGCCGAACTTCAGGGTGAAGTCGCCGGTGCCCAGCACCAGGGTGATGGCCGCCACCAGCAGGTTGCGGTTGTCCGAAAAATCGACCTTGTTGTCGACCCAGATCTTGGCGCCGGCGACCGCGATCAGGCCGAACACCACAATGGACACCCCCCCCATGACGGCCAGCGGAATGGCCTGGATCAGGGCACCGAACTTGGGCGAAAAGCCGAGCACGATGGCCATGGCACCGGCGATCACGAAGATGGCGGTCGAGTAGATCTTGGTGGCGGCCATGACGCCGATGTTCTCGGCGTAGGTGGTCACACCGGTGCCGCCCGCACTGCCGGCCACCATGGTGGCCACGCCGTCGCCCATGAAGGCACGGCCCATGTAGACGTCCAGGTTCTTGCCGGTCATGGCCGTCACCGCCTTGATGTGGCCCAGGTTCTCGGCCACCAGGATGATGGCCACCGGCGCGATCAGCAGCATGGCATTGAACTGGAACACCGGGGCCCTGAAGCTGGGCATGCCGATCCAGGCCGCGTTGGCAATGCCCGACAGGTCCAGCGGCTTGCCCAGCCCGAAGCCGTTGGTCAATACCGCGTAGATGATGCTGGCGACGATCAGGCCCATCAGGATCAGCAGGCGCTGGACCATGCCTTTGGTGAACACGGCCACCAGGGCCACGCTGACGAAGGTGATGGCCTGCATCCAGGCATCAAAGGCCGTCGGTGCCATGTTCTTGACCGGAATGTAGGCCAGGTGCAGGCCGATCACCGCCACCACCGAGCCGGTGACCACCGGCGGCATGAAGCGCTCGATCCAGCCGGTGCCGACGGCCTGCACGATGGCGCCAATGATGAAATACAGCAGGCCGCAGGCGATGATGCCGCCCAGCGCCACGCCGATGTTGGCGTTGGGCCCCTGTCCACCGTAGCCGCTGGCCGCGATCACCACGCCGATGAAGGCAAAACTCGAACCCAGGTAGCTGGGTACCTTGCCGCCGGTCATGACGAAGAAGATCAGCGTGCCGATGCCGCTCATCAGGATGGCGACGTTGGGGTCGAAGCCCATCAGGATCGGTGCCAGCACGGTGGCGCCGAACATGGCGATCAGGTGCTGCACGCCCATGACGCCGGTCTGCACCCAGGGCAGGCGCTCGTCAGGGGCAATGACGCCGCCTTCGGCCAGTGTCGAAGCTGGTTTCTCGGACCAGTTGAACATACCCATGTTTCTCACTCCGTTGGTTGATGGAAAAGTTCCCGAGGATAAGCGGGCGCGATTGTGCAGGCAGGAAGCGTGCCGGCCAAGCCGCGCAGCCGCGGATCTGACACCTGCGGGATAGTGCTGGCCAACTCGGCGCTGCTACGCTTGGGCCCTTCAGGAGACAAGTCCGTCGCCCCAGTGCGGCCCGCACACCACCATGAACCCCGACCGTCAGGCAAGCCCACCATTCCTTCCCCAGATCCGCCTCTACCAGGACTGGCTGGCCCGCGAACGCGGCCTGAAGTTCGACAGCTACGACGCACTCTGGCGCTGGTCCACCACCGAGCTGGACGCGTTCTGGCAAAGCATCTGGGACTACTTCGACCTGCAGTCGCCCACCCCGCACACCGCGGTGCTCGAAACGAACGTCATGCCCGGTGCGAACTGGTTCCCCGGGTCCCAGGTCAACTACGCCCAGCAGGTGTTCCGTCACGTGCAGGCGGCACACGCTGCCGGTTTCCCGGCCATCGTGGCCGGGAACGAGAAGGGCCGCCACACCGAGCTGTCCTGGCCCGAGCTGCGGCGCCAGGTGGCCTCGCTGGCGCTGCACCTGAAGGCCCAGGGCGTGCAGCCGGGTGACCGGGTCGCGGCCTACCTGCCCAACATCCCCGAGACCATGGTCGCTTTCCTGGCCGTGGTGTCCATCGGCGCGGTCTGGAGTGTCTGCGCGCCCGACATGGGCACCAGCGCCGTGCTCGATCGCTTCCGGCAGATCGAACCGGTGGTGCTGATCGCCTGTGATGGCGTCACCTACGGGCACAAGGACCACGACCGCCTGGGCGTGGTGGCCGAACTGCGTGCCGCACTGCCCTCGGTGCGGCATGTGGTGCTGCACACCCACCTGGCCGAGGGCGAGGACGGGCGCAGTGCGGCGCTGATGCGCGCCTCGCCTTGCGAGTCGTTTGCGCAGGCCACGGCCCGAGACGACGCCGAGGTGACGGCCTTCGAACCCCTGTGGGTGCCATTCGACCACCCGCTGTGGATCGTCTACAGCAGCGGCACCACCGGCCTGCCGAAGCCCATCGTGCACGGCCATGGTGGCACCCTCATCGTGGCGCTGGCGCTCAAGATCATCCACAACGACGTCGGCTGCAGCTACCACCCCAACAACTGGGGCGAGCGCTACCACTGGTACAGCTCCACCGGCTGGGTGATGTGGAACGCCCAGGCCAGTGGCCTGCTCAACGGCACCACCTGCGTCATCTACGACGGCAACCCCGGCGGCAGCAAGGACCGGCCCGACTGGACCACCCTGTGGCGTTTTGCGGCCGAGACCGGCGTGACCTTCTTCGGCGCCGGCGCGGCCTTCTACGCCAACTGCCTCAAGGCCGGGGTGGACCTGTCGACCTGCGGCGACCTGTCGGCCGTGCGCGCGCTGGGCAGCACCGGCTCGCCGCTGTCGGAAGACGCGCAACGCTGGGCGACCGCACAATTCGCCGCCATCGCGAACACCGAGGCCCAGAAAGACATCTGGTTCTGCAACATTTCCGGCGGCACCGACTTTGCAGGGGCCTTCATCGGCGGCAACCGCGAGTTGCCCCAGGCGCCCGGCCGCATGCAGTGCCGCCTGATGGGCTGTGCGGTCGAGGCCTGGAACGAGCAGGGTCAGCCGGTGCTGGACGAGGTGGGAGAACTCGTGTGCGCCCAGCCCATTCCCTCCATGCCGCTGTACTTTGTCGGGGACACGGACAACCGCCGCCTGATCGGCAGTTACTTCGACATGTACCCCGCAGGTCACGGACGCAAGCCGGGCGGCGGCCTACCGCTGTCCCCCGAGGGGGCTGGCCCGGTCTTGGGGCGGCCCGGTGACCGGGACCTCGGGCCCGAAGCCGGGGCCGTCTGGCGACACGGCGACTGGTTGCGCATCTTCCCGGACGGCTCCTGCGTCATCTACGGCCGGTCCGACGCCACCATCAACCGCCACGGCCTGCGCATGGGCACCAGCGAGCTCTACAGCGCGGTCGAGGCCCTGCCCGAGGTGCTCGACTCCATGGTGGTCGACCTGGAGTACCTGGGGCGCGAGAGCCACATGCCCCTGTTCGTGGTGTTGCGCCCGGGGCTGGTGCTGGACGACACCCTGCGCGCGAAGATCAGCGCTGCCATCCGCACCGCGCTCTCGCCGCGTTTCGTGCCCGACGAAATTCACCAGGTCGAAGAGATCCCGCGCACGCTCTCGGGCAAGAAGCAGGAGCTCCCGATCAAGAAGCTGATGCTGGGCCAGCCGCTGGAAAAGGTCATCAACCGCGAGGCCATGGCCAACCCAGGCTGTCTGGACTGGTATGTCCGCCTGGCGAGTGCCCACCTGTCCCGCACCCAGTCGCCAGGGTGACGAAAACCGGCAACCGCCGCGGGCTGACCCGGTAGGCAAGTCCGCCCAGCTTGGCTAACTTGCGGTTTCCCGTTCCACAAGACCGACAGGAGACACGCATGACTGCTTCCAACCGATTCACGCCCAACCGCCGGCAGTTGCTGACCATGGCCGCTGCGGCCGCGGCCGTGCCTGCCATTCTGCCGGCCGGCGCGCTGGCCCAGGACCGTTTTCCCTCCCGCCCCATCACCCTCATTGCGCCATGGCCGGCCGGCGGCAGCAGCGACGGCGTGATCCGGGCCTTTGCCGAGAGCGCGGCCCGACATCTCGGGGTGCCGGTGGTGGTCGAGAACCGCCCCGGCGTCGGCGGCACGCTGGGCGCCTCGGCCATGGTCAACGCCCGACCCGACGGTTACACGCTGACCCAGTTGCCGCTGGGCATCTACCGCTTGCCCCACATGCAGAACATGCCCTTCGATCCGGTGCGGGATCTGACGCACATCATCTGCGTGACCGGCTACACCTTCGGCATCGCCTGCACGGCCGACGCGCCTTTCAAGACCATCCAGGAAATGGTCGCCTATGCCAAGGCCAACCCCGGCAAGCTCGAATACGGCCACACCGGCACCGGCACCACGCCGCATCTGGCGATTGAAGAGTTCAGTGCCAAGGCCGGCATCCAGCTCAACCCGATTCCCTACAAGGGCTCGGCCGAGATCATGCAGGCCATCCTGGGGGGCCACATCCGCATGATGAGCGGCACCACCGAGTTTGCGCCCCATGTGCAAAGCGGCCGGCTGCGCCTGCTCGCCACCCTGGGCAGCCAGCGCAACAAGGCTTTCCCCGATGTGCCGACGGTCAAGGAGAGCGGCTGGGACACCATCACCGAGTCTCCCTTCGGTTTCGGTGGCCCGCGGGGCATGGACCCGGCGGTGGTCCGGGTGCTGCACGACGCATTCCGCAAGACCCTGGAAGACCCGAAGGTGCTGGAGGCGCTGGACAAGTTCTACATGCCGGTCATCTACATGAACACGGCCGACTACACCGCCTATGCCGAGCGCACCTTCGCGGCGGAAAAGGCGACCATCGAGCGCCTGGGTCTGGCCAGGAGGTCGTGAACGATCACCCGCCTGGGGCCGGCGAAGCCAAGGTCGAGCCGCTTCGTCCGGTCTTCGAGGCCAACGCGCTCAGGGGCGCGTTGGCCACACCGTTCAGCCGCGCCGGCTCACCAGCACGATGCCGGTGGCCACGCCAGCGAGGGCGATCACCAGCTGCACGGTCAGCGGCTCGCCCAGCAACATGACCCCGAACAGCAGGGCGAACACCGGCGTCAGAAAAGTGAAGCTGGACATCTGGGTCGCCGGATAGTGCCGCAGCAGCCACATCCAGGTCAGGTAGCTGGCAAACGCGCCCACGGCGGTCTGCAGCGCCAGCGAGCCCCAGGCCTGACCCGAATAGTCGAACGACCAGGTCTCGCCCAGCGCCAGCGACACCCATGGGAGAACCGCTGCCGTCACCGCGACCTGGTAGAACAGCGTCTTTTCGGCACTGGCGGTCGACAGGCGGGTGGCGCGGATGGTGAGGGTCGTCAGGCCCCACAACACGCCGGCTGCCAGTGCCATGGCGTCGCCGCGCCACTGGCCCGCCACCGGCGAACTCTGCATGAAGCCCTCGCTGAATGCCAGGGTCACGGCCGCGAACGCGATCGTCAGTCCGATCCACTGCACCCGCCGCAAGGCCTCACCCGGCACCACGCGCGGCAGCAGCAAGGCGACCACGAACGGGCTGGTGTAGAGGAACACCGTCAGTCGCGAGGCGGTGGTGTGCATCAGGCCGAGGTAGATGAAGGCGAACTCGCCTGCGAACAGCAGGCCGGCCAGCAGCCCGCCCCTCAGCGTGCCGTCGCGCCTGAACAGCGGCACGGCGCGCCACTGGCACCAGAGCCAGAGCAGCACGGTGGCACCCCAGAAGCGCAGCGACGCCTGCCAAAGCGGCGGCACTTCCCCGACCGTGGCCTTGATCAGGATTTGCTGGAAGCCCCAGAACGCACAGCAGACCAGCAGCAAGGTGACGGCCAGGGTATCGAGGTGGGGCTTGCGTTGGTCAGGGGCGGACATGCGCCGATTGTGCGGTTTTCCCGGACAGTCCGTCTGTCACCTGGCGGGCAGCGGGCAGATGGCCCGTGGTACCTAGAATGCTGTCATGTTGCGCCCGTTCTGGCCAAGGCCCTTGCTGGCCGTGTTTTCGAGCCTGGTGGCAGCCGCCGTCTGGGCCCATGCACCCATGCCCCGCGGCCCGGGACACCCGCTGGCCGATGTGGCGGGCAGCGATCCTTGCGGCGAATGGGTGGGCCGGCTGCCCAACGTCAACGCCCGTCTTTGCCGTGAGGCCGATCTCAGGCCCACGGTGGGCCGCTCCGTTCAGGGCCGCACCCTGTACTACCGGGATGTGGTCGCGTCCGATGCCCGGATCCGGGTGCTGGTGATCGGGGGTATCCATGGTGACGAACTGTCCTCGGCTTCGGTGGCCCTGCACTGGATCCAGCGGGCCGTCGAGACCCCGTCCAACGCGCACTGGCGATTCGTGCCGGCGCTCAATCCGGACGGGCTGCTGGCGCGCCCGGCGCGGCGGATGAACGCGCGTGGCGTTGACCTGAACCGCAACTTTCCGACACCCAACTGGGAGCGCGATGCCAGGGTGTACTGGGAACGCCGCACGCGCAAGGACCCGCGACGCTGGCCCGGCCCCAGCCCCTTGTCTGAGCCCGAGACGCGTTATCTTCACGACGAGATGCAGCGCTTTCAGCCCGACCTGATCGTGAGCATCCACGCGCCCTACGGTGTGCTCGACTTCGATGGACCCGGCACCCCGCCGCCCAAGCTGGGCCGTCTGTACCTGGACCAGGTGGGCATCTTCCCGGGCAGCCTGGGCAACTACGGGGGCGTGCACAAGGGCATGCCGGTGGTCACCATCGAATTGCCCAGCGCCTTTCGCACACCGCTGGAGGCCGAGATGCGGCAGATGTGGATCGACATGCTGCGCTGGATGAGTGAGCGCGTACGCCCTGCTCCGCCCCCCGACGTGCTGCCGGTGCGGGCGAAGAAGGTCGGCTGAGGCGCCCGATCAGCCGAGCGCCACCACCGGCTCAGCGGAAGGTCTTGATGCGGCCGCTTTGCACGCCTTCCCAGTAGGTGTCCAGCTCGCGCTTGACCACCGGCATCAGGAAGTACAGACCGATGATGTTGGCAATCGCCATGGCGAAGATCATCGAGTCGGAGAAGTCGATCACCGGCCCCAGGCTCATGGTCGAGCCGATCACCACAAAGGCCAGGAACATCAGCTTGAAGGCCAGGTCCGAGGCCTTGCTGTCGCCGAACAGGTAGGTCCAGGCCTGCAGGCCGTAGTAGGACCAGGTGATCATGGTCGAGAAAGCGAACAGCACCACACAGACCGCCAGCACATACGGGAACCAGGAGATGGCGCTGCCGAAGGCGGCCGAGGTCAGGGCCACGCCACGCGCTTCGCCCGCCAGTTCGGTCACACCACCGGCGGTCACGTGGCCGGTGATGATGATCACCAGGGCGGTCATGGTGCAGATCACCACGGTGTCGATGAAAGGCTCCAGCAGGGCGGCAAAGCCCTGCGAGACCGGCTGGTCGGTGCGCACCGCCGAGTGGGCGATGGCGGCCGAGCCGATGCCGGCCTCGTTGGAGAAGGTGGCGCGACGGAAGCCTTGGATCAGTGCGCCGATCACGCCGCCGGTCACGCCTTCGGCGCTGAAGGCGCCACCGACGATCTGGCCCAGTGCCCAGAGGATCTGGTCGGCGTTGACCATCAGCACCACCAGGCCGGCGCCCAGATACAGCAATGCCATGCCCGGGATCAGTTTCGAGGTGACCGCGGCAATGGAGCGGATGCCACCGATGATCACCAGACCCACAATCACCGCCATCACCAGGCCGAACAGCCAGCCCTGACCGGCCAGGAAGCTGTTTTCGCCGCCGGTCACGTTGAGCACCTGCTGGTAACTCTGGTTGGCCTGGAACATGTTGCCGCCGCCGATCGAGCCGCCCACGCAGCAGATGGCAAAGAACACGGCCAGAAACTTGCCCAGCCTGGCACGGCCCTGTTCGGCCAGGCCCTTGGACAGGTAGCGCATCGGACCACCGGCCACGATGCCGTCGGGCTGTTTGATGTCGCGGTACTTCACACCCAGCGTGACTTCGGTGAACTTGGATGCCATGCCCAGCAGGCCGGCCAGAATCATCCAGAAGGTGGCGCCGGCACCGCCGATGGCGACGGCCACCGCCACGCCGGCGATGTTGCCCAGGCCCACGGTGCCCGATACGGCCGCGGTCAGGGCCTGGAAGGGCGAGACTTCACCGGGGTGCTTAGGGTCCGAGTAGCGACCGCGCACCACGGCAATGGCATGGCCGAAGCCGCGGAACTGGATAAAGCGGAAATAGAAGGTGAAGACGATGGCGGCGATGATCAGCCAGCCGACGATCAGCGGAAAGTTGGCGCCAGCCACCGGCACCGAGTAGAAAATCAGACCGGCGATCGCGTCCGAGTACGGCTGGATGGCCGAACTGATGCGTTCGTCCAGCGATGCTGCTGCGCCTTGGGCCAGTGCCGGCAACGGGGCTGCCAGTGCGGCCGCCGTCGCCAAGGCGGCCGCTCGAACCCGGCTGGCAGAAATCTGGGGGGTATGCATGTTGTCTCCTGGGTCGTTGTAAGAGAGGGCAGCGGCGCTGCCTGCGACAACGGTCCGCGGGTGGCGGACCCGTCCCGGCTTTGCCCCTTGGTCTGGCTGGACCAAGGTCTGGCCGGGAGCCGCGCAGTATGGGCAATAAGTTCCAGCGTGAGAAGTGAAATTAAACTATGACGCTTCTCATAAAGCCGACTGATAAAGCGTGCGGCGCCAACCCGGTGTAGTGCAACGCAGGAGACACCCATGAGCACGTTTGACCCCGATGCCCTCGAATGCCTGGCGGCGATCATCGAGGAGGGTGGCTTCGAGCGGGCGGCCCAACGTCTGTCCATCACCCAGTCGGCCGTTTCGCAGCGGCTGCGTGCGCTGGAGGCCCAGGTGGGGACCGTGCTCATTGTGCGCAGCCGGCCGCTGAAGCCCACACCGGCCGGCCAGCTCATGCTCAAGCACGCCAAGATGATGCGGCTGCTGCGCGCCGACCTGGAGCGCGACCTGCGCGAACTGGCGCCCAGCAGCACCGGCAGTGGCCGGGAGGAAGAGCGCATTTCGGTGGCCATCAATGCCGACAGCATCGCCACCTGGGCCTTGCCGGCGCTCAGCCCGCTGGCCCAGGCCGGGTTGCCGATCGAAATCATCGTCGATGACCAGGAGTTCACCCACGAGTGGTTGCGCGAGGGACAGGTGCTGGGCTGTGTCACCTCGCTCGGGCGCGCGCTTCGCGGCTGCCGCATGGAGGTGCTCGGCTGCATGGACTACGTGGCGGTGGCCCAGCCGGACTACGCGGCCCGTCATCTGCCCAAGGGTCTGAATGCGCACAACTTCTACCAGGTTCCCTTTGTGGCGTTCAACCGCAAGGACCACCTGCAGCACGAGTTTGTGACCCGCTGTTTCGCCTTGCCCCGGGTCATGCTCAAGCAGCTCTTTGTTCCGTCCAGCGAGGGGCAGGTGCGTGCCGTCCTGGCGGGCTGGGGTGTCAGTGTGTTGCCCGAACTCCAGGTGCGTGATCGCCTGGCGCGTGGCGAACTGGTCAACCTGTCGCCCCGCCACCGACTGCCGGTCAAGCTGTACTGGCATTGCTGGAACCTGAGCTCGGACGTGCTGGAGAGCCTGAGCGAAGCCCTGCGAACGGCGGCGGCGTCGGTGCTGAGGCAGGAAGAGCCGGAACACGAAAAAGCCCCGGCAAGCCGGGGCTGACAGGTCAGGTGCGTTGGTCGGACCGCGCAAGCTCAGCGAGGCATCACCACACTGTCGATCACGTGAATGACGCCGTTGCTGGCGGTGATGTCGGTCTTGATCACGTTGGCCGCGTCGACCTTCACACCCCCGGCCGTGCTCACGGTCAGCTCGCTCCCTTGCACGGTCTTGACCTTGCCAGCCTTCACGTCGGCGGCCATCACCTTGCCCGGCACCACGTGGTAGGTCAGCACCGCGGTCAGTTTGGCCTTGTCGGCCAGCAGCGCATCGAGATCGGCCTTGGGCACCTTGGCGAAGGCTTCATCGGTCGGGGCGAACACGGTGAACGGGCCCGGGCCCTTGAGCGTGTCCACCAGGCCGGCGACCTGCAGGGCCGTGGCCAGGGTCTTGAAACTGCCGGCGGCCACGGCGGTGTCGACGATGTCCTTGGCATGGGCCGAGGCCATGGCGCCGAAAGCGATCAGGGAAGCGATGAGGGTCTTTTTCATGGAAGTACTCCAGGGGGTTGAGGGACGGGGGAACGTCGGAGAGTCAGAAGGAGAATTCGGCTGTCTACCGCTGCCTTGCCCAGCCGACAAGACTGCCGAGACCGCAATTTACATTGAAACGTTCAAAATGAGACTGGTTAGTATGTAAACAAACATTTCAGTAGGGTTATCGACCAATTCGTCGATATCGGGCACAATCCGATGAGTGCCAAAAGAACTTGCCATGAACACCGCCACCGCCACGCTCAAACCCCAGGCCGCCGCACCGGTACGGCGCAGCTTCCGAGAACAGATGCACCTGGCCCGCGAAGACGCCATCGTTTCAGCGGTCAACCGCCTGTTGGCCGAAAAGGGCTTTGAAGCCATGACGGTGGACGAAGTGGCGGCCGAGGTGGGCATTGCCAAGGCCAGCCTGTACAAGCACTTCCCCAGCAAGGAAGACCTGGCAGCGGCGGCCATGGTGCGCGTGATGAACCGGGCCCGTGCCTTTCTTGACCAACTGGAAGCTGGCACCTCACCGGACGATCCGCTGGGGCGCCTGAAGGCGGTGGCGCGCTGGACCATGGAAGTGCAGCTGGCGGGCGAAATGCCGTCGCTGCCGAGCGAAAACTCGACGTTGCGCGCGGCCCTGACCACCAACAAGGCTTATGTCGACGGTCTGATGGATGTGAGTGATCGCCTTGGCGGCTGGATCACCGCAGCTCAGGCCGCGGGGCAGATCAGCGCGTCGCTGCCCCCGATCGCCGTGCTCTATACCCTGTACGCCCGGGCCTGCGACCCGGTGCTGGGTTTCCTCAAGGGTGCCGGTCTCTACACCGACGAGCAGATCATCGACATGGTGCTGGTGACCTGCTTCGACGGTTTGCGCGCCCGCTGAACGTCAGCAGCCCGATCGGGCCGCTCAGCGCACCAGCAGCACCGGCGTCTTGCAATTGGCCAGGACGCGTGTGGCCACCGAGCCCATCACGAGGTTGCCCAGGGCGCTGTGCCCGTGGGATCCCATCACCACCAGGTCGAACTTGCCGGCGGTGGCGGTCTTGGCAATGATGTCGGCGGCACTGCCGACCTTGTGGATGACTTTGACCGCCATGCCGTGCTGACCGAGAAACTTGAGCACCGGCGCGGTGACCTTTTCGCCTTCCTCGGCGTAGAAACCCTGCGCGATCTCGGATCCCACGGCGGCGCGGGCGCGCGGCGGCAGCGGCTGCTGCACGGACAGCAGGGTGTAGGTGTTGCCGGTGCCGAAGAGCTCGGGATGTGTCGTGAGGTAGGCCAGCATCTTCTTGGTGAAAGCACTGCCGTCGACGGGAAGCAGGATCTTCATGCGTGTCTCCAGTGTCCGATGACACCAGTTTACGCTCTGTTCAGGTCCTCGGGGGCGTCTGGCGGCGTGGAAAGGCCAGCGACCTGCACGACCCGCTGCGCCACAAAGCCGTGTTGTTCATCCTTCTCGGCATAACCCAGCGGGTTGGCGACGATGCGGCAGCGCCCCACCTGGACGTCGACCGGGCAATGCAGGTGGCCGTGCAGCCACAGATCGGCTTGGGTCAGCAGATCATCCAGGGTGTTGCAGAAGCCGGCCGTGCCCGGCACCAGACCATAGCGGGGGTCGGCGCTGTGCAGGGTCGGTGCAAAATGGGTGATCACCACGGTGGGACCGGCGAAGCCCGAGGACAGGGCCGTGCGCAGCCAGTCCTGGCAGGCCAGGCCCCAGTCGCGCATGGCCTGTGCGTCGAACAGCCTGCCGCGCCAGCGCGAGTCCATCTTGCGCAGGTAGAAGTTGGCGGCGCGAAAGGCCTTCTCACGTTGCCGCAGCACGGCAGCCGGTGGGTCTTCCGGCCTCACCAGGGCATCGTAGTCGGCCCACAACGTGGTGCCCAGCAGGCGCACCCCCTGCACCACCAGCTGTTCCCGCTCCAGCCAGGCGATGCCCAGCCGGTCACAGGCGCTGCGCAAGGCCTGGTGCGCGGCCTCCACATCGATGGCGTCGTACTCGTGGTTGCCGGGGACAAACACCACCGGCACCGGCCAGCCCGCATGCTGGGGCAAGGGTGAAAATCGGCGCAGGCCCCAGTCGGGCTCGGGCATGACGCGGCCATCGGGCCGGCGCTGGTAGGAGCCGATGTCGCCGGCCAGCACCAGCAGGTCTGCCCCGGGCGCCGGCTCGGCGACGAAATGCGGGTTGGCCTCGAGGTGGAGGTCGCTCAGGAGCTGGATGTGCATGCCGGGCATTGTCGCCGCGGCTCAGCCCGCCTGGCGTCCGAACCCGGTGTCCGAGGCGTGTCGGACCGCCTGCCGGAGCCACTGGTGGGCAGGCGTCGGGTCGACCTGGCGGTGCCACAGGGCGTCCACATGCACCGCCGGCACCGGCAGAGGCAACTCCCGCACCACCAGGGACCTGGCCATGCCGGTGGCTTCCAGGAAGTGTCGAGGCAAGACCGTCAGCAGGTCGGTGGTGGCCACCACCTGGCCGGCGGTGAAGAACTGATTGACGGTCAGCACCACCCGCCGCTGCCGGGAAGCGGCAGCCAGGGCCTCGTCCACAAACCCGAACGGTCGCCCGGAAAAACTCACCAGCAGGTGCCGGGCGGCGCAATAGGCCTCCAGGTCCAGTGTGCCGCGGGCCAGCGGATGGCCCTTGCGCATCACCACCACATATTCGCCGTCGTACAGACGCTCGTGGCTGAAACGGGGCAGGCTCTCGTTCAGGTGGGTGGCGCCCAGCTCGGCCAGCACCCCCGGGAAATGCCCGATCGCCATGTCGGCATGGCCGGACTCGAGCAGGTCGCGCGGATCGCGCGTGGTCAGTGGCAGGATGCGCAGGCTGACCAGGGGTGCCTCGGCCTCCAGGATGTGGATCAGGCCCGGCACGATCTTGGCGGCGGTCGCATCGGCCATGGCGATCACGAAGGCATTGCCCGCGCTGCCGGGATCGAAGTGCCCGGGGGCCAGCGTGGTGTGCAGGCGCTGCAAGGCGTCGCGCACGGTCGGCCACATCGCCAGTGCCACCGGCGTCGGCTCCACCCCATGACCGCTGCGGCGCACCAGCTCGTCGCCCAGGGCCTGCCTCAGGCGCTTGAGGGCGTTGCTGACCGCCGGCTGGGTCATCGCGAGGTTGGCCGCCGCCCGGGTGATGTTGCGTTCGCTCATCACCTCGTCGAACACCCGCAGCAGGTTCAGGTCCAGGGTGCGGAAATTGCCTTGATTCATCATCTCTATGAATTTAATCCATTCAAAATATAAATTGGCGTGACATGCGGGTTTACCCTAGTATTCGCGGGTCCACAAGACATTCCCTGTTGAAGGAATTGCGCCATGAGCACCCTGACCACCGCCCCCCTTTCTCCCTCGCTGGATTCCAGGCCCGCGCCTTCCCCATCGGTGCCGCGTCTGCGCAGTGTGCGCGGACTGGCAGGCATGTTGCTGGCCGCGGTTGTCGCGGCCTTGGTGGTGGTGGCCGATCGCGTCATCAACACGTGGGCCGACCAGCACCTGTTCCTGGCCTGGGTCGTGCTGTGGGCGGTCGTTTTTGCCGCCATGGCCCTGTTTGCGGATGTGGCCCGCGGCTTGGCCCAGCGTGTCTTGCGCGCCCTGGACGGCTGGTCGCGCACCTTGGCCGAAGCCCGTGCCGAGGCCCGCCTGTGGGAAATGGCCCAGAGCAATCCGCGGCTGATGCGCGAGTTGCAGTTGGCCCGTCAGCGCCAGCACGAGGACTTCGAGTCGGCGCTGGCGCCCTTGGGGATCGAACCCGCCGCCACCATCCCCCGCACAAAGGGCTGGATCGGCTTTGCCGAACGCTTGGCCGAATCCCGAGCCCGCCAGAGGGGCCTGTACTACATTTGAGCGCGCTTGAGCCGCCCGCAAAAAAGCCACCCGGTCGGGTGGCTTTTTTTCTTCCGGGATCGATCACCCGGAACAAGCAGGGTGGCGCCAGATCGTGCCGCCCCCTGTTTTCTTCCTCCGACGTTGGCCCTCAGACTTCGGCCAGACGCTTCTCCAGAGCTTGTTTCGTCGCCAGCAGCTGGGGCGGCAGGTGGTAGGCCAGCTGCTCGAAGTGGCTCCCGTGCAGCCTCAGTTCTTCTTCCCAGGCGGCCTTGTCGATGTGGGTGACGGTCTTGAACTGCTCGGCGCTGAAATCCAGGCCGGTCCAGTTGATCTCGGCATAGCTCGGCGCAATGCCGAACAGGGTTTCCTGGCCGGGGGCCTGGCCCTCGATGCGGTCGATCATCCACTTGAGCACGCGCATGTTCTCGCCGAAGCCCGGCCAGACGAACTTGCCCTCGGCGTTCTTGCGGAACCAGTTGACGCAGAAGATCGGGGGCAGGGTGTGGCCCATGCTCTCGAGCTTCTTTTCCATGTCCAGCCAGTGCTGGAAGTAGTCGCTCATGTTGTAGCCGCAGAAGGGCA
>CALMYH010000035.1 GCA_937873395.1 uncultured Burkholderiales bacterium | reverse complement strand
GCCGTCAACACCCGACCGGCCGGGCTGCGGCACACTTGCGCCAGCCATGGCCGTGACCAATTCCGACCTCATTGTTGCCCGTCCCGAGGGCCTGTATTGCCCAGCGGGGGACTTCTACATCGACCCCTGGCGGCCGGTGCACCGGGCCGTGATCACGCACGGCCATTCGGACCACGCGCGCTGGGGTCATGCGCACTACCTGGCGCACACGCACAGCGCGGGCACGCTGCGCCAGCGACTGGGGGCGGACATTGCGCTGCAGACGCTGGACTATGGCGAGGCCATCGAACACCACGGCGTGCGCCTGTCGCTGCACCCGGCCGGTCATGTGCTGGGCTCGGCCCAGGTTCGGCTGGAGCATGGTGGCCGGGTGTGGGTGGCGTCGGGCGACTACAAGACCGAGGCCGACGGCACCTGCACCCCGTTCGAGCCGGTGCGCTGCGACACCTTCATCACCGAATCCACCTTCGGCCTGCCGGTGTACCGCTGGCCGACGCAGGCGGTGCTGTTCGACGAAATCAACGCCTGGTGGCGACGCAATGCCGACGAGGGCCGCGCCTCGGTGCTGCTGTGCTACGCGTTTGGCAAGGCGCAGCGCATTCTGCATGGGGTGGACGCCAGCATCGGCCCCATCGTCGTGCACGGCGCGGTGGAGCCGCTGAACGCGGTGTACCGTGCGGCGGGCGTCGAGCTGCCGCCCACCCACCGCGTAACCGAACTGGACAAGACCGCGTTGCAGCGGGCGCTGGTGGTGGCCCCGCCCTCGGCCCAGGGCACGCCGTGGATGAAGCGCTTCGGCGCCGACGCGGTGGACGCCTTTGCCAGCGGCTGGATGCGGGTGCGCGGCACGCGCCGGCGGCGCGGCGTGGACCGGGGTTTCGTCATGTCCGACCATGCGGACTGGCCGGGGCTGATGAGCGCCATCAAAGCCACTGGAGCCGAGCACATCCGCGTGACCCACGGCAGTGTGCCGGTGCTGGTGCGCTGGCTGACCGAGCAGGGGCTGGACGCACAGGCCTTCGAGACCGAGTACGGCGACGAGGATGTGGCGGACAAGGCAGTTGAAGTGACACCCGAGGCGCCTAAGCCATGAAGCGCTTTGCCGCCCTCTACCGCGAGCTGGACGCCAGCACCGCCACGCGCGAGAAGCAGGCGGCATTGCAGCGCTACTTTGCCGAAGCACCGGCCGAAGACGCGGCCTGGGCGGTGTACTTCCTGGCGGGTGGAAAGCCGCGCCAGACCGTGCCCACGCGCACCCTGCGCGAGCTGGCGCAGGCCGCCGCCGGCCTGCCCGAGTGGTTGTTCGAAGAGAGTTACCAGACCGTGGGCGACCTGGCCGAAACCGTGTCGCTGCTGCTGCCGCCAGCCACGGCGCCGGTCGACCGCGGCCTGGCCGAATGGCTGACGCAGCACCTGCTGCCGATGCGGGGTCTGCCACCCGAGGTGCAGGCCGAACGCCTGGGCGAACAGTGGAACGCCCTTCCCGACGACCAGCGCTTTGTCTACTTCAAGCTCATCACCGGCGGCTTCCGGGTGGGCGTGTCCAAGCTGCAGGTGACGCAGGCACTCGCCGCGGTCGCGGGCGTGGACGCCAAACGCGTGGCGCAGCGGCTGATGGGCTACACGCACATCGGCGCCCTGCCCTCGGCGGCGGACTACGCGGCGCTGGTGGCGCCGGAGAGCAGCACCGAACAGGATCAGAAGACCAGCGGTCAGCCCTACCCCTTCTTCCTGGCGCATCCGTTCAACGAAGCGCCGGAGCGCTTCAACGAACTGCTGGGCACGCCGGCCGACTGGCTGGTGGAATGGAAATGGGACGGCATCCGCGCCCAGCTGGTGAAACGCGGCGGACAGGTCTGGCTGTGGTCGCGCGGTGAAGAGCTGGTGACCGAGCGCTTTCCAGAGCTGGCCGCGCTGGGCGAGGCCCTGCCTGAGGGCTCGGTGCTGGACGGTGAAGTCGTGGTCTGGCGCGATGGTGAGCCTCAGCCCTTTGCCGACCTGCAGAAACGCATCGGCCGCAAGGCCCTGGGGCCGAAGATCCTGCGTGAACTGCCGGTGGCGCTGCTGGCCTACGACCTGATCGAGCACGGTGGGCAGGACCTGCGCGAGCAGCCGCTGCACGCGCGCCGAGCGGCACTGGACGCAATGGTGCAGGAGCTGAACCACCCGCTGCTGGTCGCCAGCCCGGTGCTGACCGGCGCCACCTGGGCCGAACTGGCCACCCTGCGAGAACAGGCCCGTGAACGCGGTACCGAAGGCTTCATGCTCAAGCAGCGCAGCAGCGCCTACGGGGTGGGTCGCACCAAGGCCGCGGGCACCTGGTGGAAGTGGAAGATCGACCCCATGAGCGTGGACGCGGTGCTGATCTACGCCCAGCGCGGCCACGGCCGCCGTGCCAGCGTGTACAGCGACTACACCTTCGCCGTGTGGAACGGGCCGCCCGGCCTTGAGGGCCGCGCGCTGGTGCCCTTCGCCAAGGCCTACTCGGGCCTGACGGACGCCGAGATGGCCAAGGTGGACGCCATCATCCGCGCCACCACCCTCGAGAGCTTCGGCCCGGTGCGCAGCGTGCGCCCGACCCTCGTCTTTGAACTGGGCTTCGAGGGCATTGCGCGCAGCCCGCGCCACAAGAGCGGCATTGCGGTGCGCTTCCCGCGCATGCTGCGCTGGCGCGAGGACAAACCGGTCGACGAAGCCGACACCCTGCAGACGCTGGCGGCGCTGCTGCCTGGGGGCGCAGTGTGAACAAGCCCGACCCTGCCGCCTGGCTGTCCGCACGCGGCTGGTCGCCCTTTCCGTTCCAGCAAGAGGTCTGGGACGCCATGGCCCGCGGCGAGAGCGGCCTGCTGCACGCCACCACCGGCGCCGGCAAGACCTACGCCGTATGGCTGGGCGCACTGCAGGCGCTGGCCGATGTGGAAGCGAAGCGCACGCCGCCGCTGACCGTGGTCTGGCTCACGCCCATGCGGGCACTGGCGGCGGACACGCTGCGGGCCCTGAAGGAACCGCTGCCCGACCTGGCGCCCGCCTGGACGGCCGGCGTGCGCAGCGGCGACACATCGAGCAGCGAACGCGCGAAACAAGCCGAGCGCCTGCCCACCGTGCTGGTGACCACGCCCGAGAGCCTGAGCCTGCTGATCGCGCGCGCCGACGCACCCGAGGCCCTGGGCCGCAACGCGCTGGTGGTGGTGGACGAGTGGCACGAGCTGATGGGCAACAAGCGTGGCGTGCAGGCGCAACTGGCCATCGCGCGGCTGCGGCGCTGGAACCCGGGTCTGATGGTCTGGGGCATGTCGGCCACGCTGGGCAACCTCGATGAAGCCATGCACACCCTGCTCGGTCCGCCCGCCGCCGCGACCGGTCGCCTGGTGCGCGGCCAGACGCCGAAGCAACTGACCGTCGACACCCTGCTGCCACCGCGGGTGGACCGCTTTCCCTGGGGCGGCCACCTGGGCCTGGCCATGCTGCCGTCGGTGGTGCACGAGATCGCCACCAGCGGCAGCACCCTGATCTTCACCAACACCCGGTCGCAGGCGGAGATCTGGTACCAGGCGCTGCTGGACGCAAAGCCGGAGTGGGCAGGCCTGATCGCGCTGCACCACGGCTCGCTGGACCGCGCGGTGCGCGAGTGGGTCGAGGCTGGGTTGAAGGCGGGCGAGCTGCGCGCCGTGGTCTGCACCAGCAGCCTGGACCTGGGCGTGGACTTCCTGCCGGTGGAGCGTGTGTTGCAGATCGGTTCGCCCAAAGGCATCGCGCGGCTGCTGCAGCGCGCCGGCCGTTCGGGCCACGCGCCGGGCCGGCCCTCGCGCGTGAGCATCGTACCCACGCACAGCCTGGAGCTGGTCGAAGGCGCGGCCGCCCGCGCAGCGGTGGTGGCCGGGCAGATCGAGGCGCGCGAGACACCCCGACAGCCGCTGGACGTGCTGGTGCAGCACCTGGTGACGGTCGCGCTGGGTGGCGGCTTCACCTCTGACGAACTGCTGGCCGAAGTCCGCACCACCGCCGCCTACGCCGACCTGCCCGACGAGCACTGGCGCTGGTGCCTGGACTTCGTCTCGCAGGGCGGCGGCTCGCTGGCGGCCTACCCCGACTACCGCCGTGCCGTGCCGGATGACGAGGGGCTCTGGCGTGTGCCAGACGCACGGCTGGCGCGGCGCCACCGCATGAACATCGGCACCATCGTGAGCGACGCCAGCATGGCGGTGCAGTATGTGGGGGGCAGCAAGATCGGCCATGTGGAGGAGAGCTTTGCCGCGCGGCTCAAACCCGGTGACTGCTTCACCTTCGGCGGGCGCCTGCTGGAACTGGTGCGCACCCACGACATGACGGCCTGGGTCAAACGCGCCACCGCCCGCAAGCCCGCGGTGCCGCGCTGGAACGGCGGCAAGATGCCGCTGTCGACCACGCTGGCCGACGCGGTGGTGGCAAAGCTGGCGCGGGTGCAGCAGGGTGACTTCGACGACCCCGAGCTGCAGGCTGCGCGGCCGCTGCTGGACCTGCAGGCTCAATGGTCCGCCCTGCCCTCGCCCGACACCCTGCTGGCCGAGGTGATGCAGTCGCGCGAGGGCACCCACCTGTTCCTCTACCCCTTCGCGGGCCGGCACGCGCACCTGGGCCTGGCCAACCTGCTGGCCTGGCGTGTGGCACAACGCGCGCCCAACACGTTTTCGATCGCGGTCAACGACTACGGCTTCGAGCTGCTGAGCGCGACCGGGATCGACTGGTCGTCGTTGCTGCCGGAGCTGCTGAAGGTGGAGGCGGACGACGAGGCCTTGCTGCAGCAGATCCTGCAAAGCCTGAACGCCAGCGAGCTCGCCCAGCGGCGCTTTCGCGAGATTGCGCGCGTCTCGGGCCTGATCTTCCAGGGCCACCCGGGCGAGAAGCGCAGCAGCCGGCAGCTGCAGGCCTCCAGCAGCCTGTTCTGGGAGGTGTTCCGCAAGTACGACCCCGGCAACCGGCTGCTGCAGCAGGCCGAGGCCGAGCTGCTGGCGCAGGAACTGGAGATGGGCCGCCTGCGCGCGGCCTTGCACCGGATGGCGCGCCAGCACCTGGTCCTCAAGCCCCTGGAGCGGGCCACGCCCTTCGCCTTTCCGCTGATGGTCGAGCGCCTGCGCGAGAAACTGAGCAACGAGAGCGTGGCCGACCGCATCGCGCGCATGCTGGCCCGGCTCGAGAAGGCCGCCGGTGGTGCTTCGGGCGGTGATGCCGACCACGTCCGGCAGTCGCTGGCCTTCGGGCGCGACAGCGGTGTCGACAAGCCGCCTGCACAGGCGCGGGAAAAACGACGACCCCACCGGCCACGCTAGCCAGCACGCTTTGCCGCATCGCGCCACAATCGGCCGTTCCGGCCCCAACCCTGAAGCACCATGACCCTCATCGTCCACCACCTGAACAACTCCCGCTCGCAACGCCTGCTGTGGATGCTCGAAGAACTGGAGCTGCCCTACGAGATCCGCTTCTACGAACGCGACAAGCGCACCATGCTGGCTCCGCCGGCACTCAAGCAGGTGCACCCGCTGGGCAAGTCGCCAGTGCTGGAAGACGGCGATATCAAGCTGGTGGAGACCGGCGCCATCTGCGAATACCTGGTCGACAAGACCGGCCAGCTCGGCCCCCTCGACCGCGAACAAGGCCTGCGGGACTACCGCCAGTTCATGCACTATGCGGAGGGTTCGGTCATGCCCATGCTGTTGCTGATGCTGGCCATGTCCAAGGTGCCGCTGCTGGGCAAGGTGGCGGTCAAAAAGGTACAGCCCATGGTGGACACGCACCTGGACTACATCGAGCAGGTGCTGGCCTCGCGCCCCTGGTTCGCCGGCAAGAAAATGACCGCCGCCGACATCATGATGAGCTTCCCGCTGGAAGCCGCCACCTCGCGCGCCGGCCTGGGTGCGTCCCGCCCCGCCACCATGGCCTGGCTCAAGAAGATCCACGCCCGCCCGGCCTACGAGACCGCCCTGAAGAAAGGTGGCGAATACGCTTACGCATGAGCCCCCACGCCGCGGTCCGCTGGGCCGATGAGGAGTTGCACCTGCTGCCCGAGCACGCCCTGTGGTGGCCTGCAAGGCGTGCCCTGTTCGTCGCCGACCTGCACCTGGGCAAGGCCGCCAGCTACCGCGAGCAAGGCCAGCCGGTGCCCGGGGGCACCACGGCCGACAACCTCGTTCGACTGGACGCGCTGATTGCCGACCACGACCCACAGCAACTGGTCTTCCTGGGCGACTTCCTGCACGCGGCCAGCGGCCGCACAGCCCGGGTGCTGCAGGCGCTTCTCGAATGGCGCCAGCGCCACGCCCGCATCGAAATGACACTGGTGCGCGGCAACCACGACGACCGCGCCGGCGATCCGCCGCCCGAGGCCGGCATCGCGGTGGTCGACGAGCCCTGGTTGCTCGGCCCGTTTGCCTGCTGCCACCACCCCCAGGCCCACCCGAGCCACTTCGTGCTGTCCGGCCACCTGCACCCGGTCTGCCACATGCAGGGTCCGGGCCGCGACCGGCTTCGCCTGCCCTGCTTCGTGCAGACAGCGGGGCAGGCCATCCTGCCGGCCTTCGGTGCCTTCACAGGCGGACACGCCTGTGTGCCTGGCAACGACAAGGCCCTGTATCCGGTGGCTACGGGCAGGGTCTGGGCCTTGCCGCAGCGGCTTCGCGCACACGAACAAGCCTGAGCTGCCTGCGGCAAGCATTCTTGGGAACCGCCCATGCCTGCTGATGCGGCTGTTCGGGTCGATCGGTTCCTTCGGGTCAGTCGGCTGACGGGGGCGTGACCGGTGGCTGCGACGGTGCGGCCTCGCCCCGGGCCCGCTGGGCGGACACCAGCGGCAGCAACAAGGCGGTCAGCAGGATGCTGACGAAGACCACCACAAAGGTGAAGTCCTGCATGACCTGCCCTTCGGCCACGCCCTGCTGCAGGGGAACACCGGCCAGAACGGCGGCGGCGAGGCCCTTGGGCGCCATGATGGCCATGGTGGCCTGCTCCTGTCGCGGCTCGGCCCGGGCCACCAGGTGGCGCACGATCAGCCAGCGCAGACCATAGACCGCCAACACCAGGCCCAAGGCCAGCAGCATCCACCCCAAGTTGGCCAGCTGCAGTGCCAGGCCGAGGTAGATGAAAAAGAAGACCTTGAGCAGGAACACCCACTCCCTGAAGAAACCCAGGTCGGTGGCCGACAGCGCGGGCAGCTTGCCCAGGCGCCCCAGTCCCAGCTGGGTGCGGTTGGTCAGGGCGATGCCGAAGGCCAGCACCGCGATCGCCCCGGAAAACTGCAGGGCCTCGACCCCGCCGTACAGGATCATGGCAAACGCGATCGAAGCGAACAGATTGACCGGCAGCCGGCGCACCGTGCGCAGGATCAGCAGCCAGCAGACGCCGCCCAGCAGCCCAATGACGACCGCGACGCCCAGCGACTGGGCCACGCTCCAGCTCATGGGCAGCAGTTCAAGCTGGCCATAGCGCTGCGCGTCGAGCAGGGCATAGACCGCGACAATGCACAGCACGTCCGTCAGGGCCGACTCCATCACCAGCATGGTGGCGCTGCGGTTGCCCATCTTCAGGCCCTGCACGATGGGAATCACCACCGCCGAAGAGGTGCCGCCCAGGGTGCCCCCGAGAATCAGGGCCAGCACCATAGGCAGGTTGAGCACCCAGTAACCCACCCCGGTGACCACGGCCATGGTGCCGAAGAAGGACAGCAGCGTCAGGCCCAGCGTGCTGTGCAGCGACCGCCCCAGCATGGTCAGGTGCAGGGAAGTGCCACTTTCCAGCAGGATCACGATCAATGCCAGCGTCGCCAGCACCGGCCCGGCCTTGCCGAAATCGTCGGCGTCGGCCCAGCCCAGCACCGGCCCCAGCACAATGCCCAGGCCCATGAGCAGCAGCACGTCCGGCACGCGCGTGCGGTCGAACACGGCCCGAAACAGATAGGCCAGAAAGACGATCAGGCCCAGGAGCAGAAACGTTTTCGCCATGGCAGTTGGCGATGATGATACCGGCCGGACCCGGGAAGTTTCCGCACCGGGCGCCCGGCCGGCCAGGCCGCATCGGGCGGCGGCTTCAGGCGGCCTGGGGCTGCAGGAACACCTTGGCCTTGCGCGGGGACACGACCAGGGTCTCGCCTTCGCGGAAAGCCAGTTCCCGGAACTGCTGGGCCGGAATCTGCGCCTCGATGAGGGGGTCGTGCCCCTGTCGCGGCTCGGCATCGACCGGCATGAGTTCCAGGCGCGCAATCGGTCCGACGACGATCGCCCGGTCCAGCCGGGCCACGATGCCCTGCGGCCGGCCGGCCCCGTCCACCTCGGCGCCCGGCCGGTAGCGATGCACATCGAGGTCGTGCGGCCGCACATAGGCGAACGCCTGGGCGTCGCGCGCGTCCGCATGCTCGGGCGACTGGATGGCCACACCGTCCAGGTGCAGCAGGCCCTCGTGGGCGCGGCCGTGGAACAGGTTGACGTCGCCCAGGAAGCCGTACACAAAGGGACTGGCCGGGTGGTCCCAGACGTCCTGCGGCGTGCCCACCTGCTCGACCACACCCTGGTTCATCAGCACCACACGATCGGCCACTTCCAGGGCCTCCTCCTGATCGTGGGTCACAAAGATGCTGGTGACATGCAATTCGTCGTGCAGGCGGCGCAGCCAGCGGCGCAGCTCCTTGCGCACCTTGGCGTCCAGGGCACCGAAAGGTTCGTCCAGCAGCAGCACCTTGGGTTCGACCGCCAGTGCCCGCGCCAGGGCGATGCGCTGACGCTGCCCCCCCGAGAGCTGGGACGGGTAGCGGTCGGCCAGCCAGTCCAGCTGGACCAGCCCCAGCAGTTCGTGCACCTTGGCCCTGATCTGCGCTTCGCCGGGGCGCTGCCCGCGCGGCTTGACGCGCAGGCCGAAGGCCACGTTCTCGAACACCGTCATGTGGCGAAACAGCGCATAGTGCTGGAAAACGAAGCCGACGTTGCGCTCGCGCACATGCACATCGGTGGTGTCTTCGCCGCTGAACAGGATGCTGCCGGTGTCCGGCGTCTCGAGCCCGGCAATGATGCGCAGCAGCGTGGTCTTGCCGCAGCCCGAAGGCCCCAGCAGCGCCAGCAGCTCGCCGGAATCGATGTCCAGGTTGACGCTTTTCAGGGCGTGGAACTGGCCGAAATGCTTGTTGACGTCTCGGATCTGGATGCTCATGGTCGTGTCCGTTGTCGGTTCAGGGGGCTGCACGAACGGCGGCCGGGACAAATTCGCGCGCCGGCCTTTTTGTGGTAGGCGAGGCCGGCGACGGCGTCGTCGGGCGCTCGGGTGGCAGTTCGGCCAGGGCCTTCATTTCGCGCTCATGGCTCCACTCGACGAAGCTCTTGATGGCCAGGGTGACCAGCGCCAGCAAGGCCAGCAGCGAGGCCACGGCAAACGCGGCCACCGACTGGTACTCGTTGTAGAGCACCTCGATGTGCAGGGGCATGGTGTTGGTCTGGCCGCGGATGTGCCCCGACACCACCGAGACGGCACCGAACTCGCCCATGGCGCGCGCGTTGCACAGGATCACCCCGTAAATGAGACCCCATTTCACGTTCGGCAGGGTCACGCGCCAGAAGGTCTGCCAGCCGGTGGCCCCCAGCACGATGGCTGCCTGTTCCTCGTCGTTGCCCTGGGCCTGCATCAGCGGAATCAACTCGCGGGCGATGAACGGGAAGGTGATGAACAGCGTGGCCAGGATGATGCCGGGCACCGCAAAAATGATCTTGATGTCGTTGGCCATGAGCCAGGGGCCGAACCAGCCCTGGGCGCCGAACACCAGCACGTAGATCAGGCCGACCACCACCGGCGAGACCGAGAACGGCAGGTCGATCAGCGTGGTGAGAAAGGCCTTGCCCCGGAACTCGAACTTGGCCACGCACCAGGCCGCGGCCACGCCGAACACCAGGCTCACCGGCACCGAGATGGCCGCGGTCAGCAGGGTCAGGCGGATGGCCGACCAGGCGTCGGGCTCCCTGATGGCTTCCCCGTAGGCGCCCCAGCCCTTGCGCAGCGCCTCGGTGAAGACGGCCGCCAGCGGCAGCACCAGGAACAGGAACATGAAGCCCAGCGCCAGCGCAATGAGCAGCCAGCGGACCCAGGCGGCTTCACTGGTGCCCTTGCGGGCCGAACGGGTCTGGTTCGGGTTCATTGCATGTTCCCCACGGCACGCCGGCGCTGCCAGGCCTGCAGGCCGTTGATGAGCAGCAGCAGCAGGAACGAGATCACGAGCATCACGGTGGCCACGGCGGTGGCGCCCGCGTAGTCGTACTGCTCCAGCTTGCCAATGATGATGAGCGGGGTGATTTCAGAGATCATGGGCATGTTGCCGGCAATGAAGACCACCGAACCGTATTCCCCCACCGCACGCGCGAAGGCCAGGGCAAAACCGGTCAGCAGGGCCGGCAGGATGGTCGGCAGGATGACCCGGCTGAAGGTCTGCCAGCGCGTGGCCCCCAGGCAGGTGGCGGCCTCTTCCAGCTCCTTCTCGGCGTCTTCCAGCACCGGCTGCACCGTGCGCACCACGAAAGGCAGACCGATGAAGATCAGCGCGATGACCACGCCGTTGGGGTTGAAGGCCAGCTGGATGCCGTAGGGCTCGAAGAACTGTCCGACCCAGCCGTTGCCCGCCAGCAGCGCGGTCAGCGCAATGCCGGCCACCGCGGTCGGCAGGGCAAATGGCAGGTCCACCAGCGCGTCGACGATTTTCTTGCCCGGAAAGCTGTAGCGCACCAGCACCCAGGCCACCAGCAGGCCGGCGAACAGGTTGACCGTGGCCGCGATCAGCGAGGCGCCGAAAGTCAGCCGGTACGAAGCCATCACCCGCGGGGCGGTGACCGCGTCCCAGAACTCGGCCCAGGTGAGAGACAGCGTCTTGAAGATGAGCGCCGACAGCGGAATCAGCACGATCAGGCTGAGGTACAGCAGCGTGTACCCCAGCGTGAGGTTGAAGCCCGGCAGGACGCGCGCGCTGCGGCGCACACCGGAGAAAGGAGCCGTCCCGGCGGACAGCGTGGCAGAGCTCATGAGGCAAACCCGAAGAGTGGAACCGACGAGGTGGGACAGGGCGAACCGTGGCGGCCGCCCGGCGCAGGATCAGCGGTTCGTGTATAGCCGGTCGAACAGCCCGCCGTCGTTGAAATGCACCCGCTGCGCCTCGGCCAGCGAGCCGAAATACTGCTCCACCGTGAACAGCCGGATCGGCTTGAAGGCGTGGCTGTATTTCTTCAGGATCTCCTCGTTGCGCGGACGGATGTTGTGGCGCGCGGCGATCTCCTGGCCTTCCGGGCTGTACAGGAAGTCCAGGTAGTCCTTGGCGAGCTCGGCCGTGCCCTTCTTGTTGACGGTGCGCTCGACGATGGCCACCGGGTTCTCGGTCAGCAACGAGGCGCTGGGGTGAACGGCATCGACACGGCCTTTACCGAACTCGTTGTCCACCGACACCACTTCGGACTCGAAGGTCACCAGCACGTCACCGATGTTGCGCTGCAAAAAGATGCCGGTCGCATCGCGTCCGCCGCGGGCCAGCACCGGCACGTTGGCATAGAGTTTTCGCACGAATTCCTGCGCGTCGGCGTCGCTGCCCCCCTGGCTGCGCACATAGCCCCAGGCGGCCAGGTAGGCCATGCGGCCGTTGCCCCCGGTCTTGGGGTTGACCACAATCACCTGCACGCCGGGCTTGATCAGGTCGTCCCAGTCGCGGATGTTCTTGGGGTTGCCCTGGCGCACCAGGAACAGCATGGTCGAGGTGGTGGGGGCGGCGTTGTGCGGAAAGCGCTGGCGCCAGTCCTTGGCGACCACCCCCCGATCGGCCAGGAAATCGACATCGGTGGTGGTGTTGAAGGTCACCACGTCGCCATCCAGGCCATCGGCCACGGCACGGGCCTGCGCGCTCGAACCGGCGTGCGACTGGTCCACCTTGACGTCGCGACCGCTGGTCTTTTTCTGGTGGGCCACAAAGGCGGGGTTGATCTCGCGGAAGAACTCGCGCGAAACGTCGTAGGACACGTTGAGCAGGGACTGGGCGGAAACCAGCGAAGCCGAGACCAGGGCCGCGGCAGCCAGCGAGCGTTGGATGAGCGTTTTCATGTGGCGGGGTCTGATATGGACAGGATGGGGGCGATGGTAGAAACGACTCTTAAATTAACAAACGACTTTTTTACTCTTTCTATATTTCTTATCTATATAAAAAAAGCGTGACCAGACCCTTCCGCAGTATCGACAGCCTCCCTGTGTCGCGCAGCTGGAACTGCCGGTGCAATGCTCTGCCGAAGCCCGCCCCTCCGACGGGGCTGGCGCAAACCGTGGGTTCCATATTCGGCCTGTCGGTGCTGGGCAGCCTGTTCTGATCCGCCCACGCGTCTGTGGGGTTTAAGATGCTTGAATGAGTGTCCATCTGCGATTTCTGGGGGGTGCCGGCACCGTCACCGGCTCCAAGTTTCTGGTCGAGCACGACAACCACCGTGTCCTGGTCGACTGCGGTCTTTTCCAGGGCTACAAGCAGCTGCGTCTGCGCAACCGCGATCCGCTGCCGATCGAGCCCAACCACATCGACGCGGTGCTGCTGACGCACGCCCACCTGGACCACAGCGGCTATCTGCCCCTGCTGGTCAAGGAGGGTTTCAAGGGCAAGGTCTGGGTCACGCCCGCCACCCGCGACCTGGCGAAGATCCTGCTGCCCGACAGCGGACACATCCAGGAAGAAGACGCGGCCTTTGCCAACCGGCACGGGTTTTCCAAGCACCAGCCGGCCCTGCCGCTCTACACCGAAGAAGACGCCGAGCGCAGCCTCAAGCAGTTGCGCACCGTTCCCATGGGGCAGGCCTTCGAGCCGGTGCGCGGCTGGCAGGCCCGGTTCACCGGCGCCGGACACATTCTGGGTGCGGCCAGCCTGCTGCTGGAAGTGGGCGGCCGCCGCATCCTGTTCTCGGGTGACCTGGGCCGCAGCGACGACCTCCTGATGCTGCCACCGGAGACACCCCCCGGGGCCGATGCCGTCGTCTGCGAATCCACCTACGGCGACCGCGACCACCCGGAGGAAGACATCCTCGGCGAACTGGCCCCTGTCCTGCAGCGCGTGGCCGCGCGCGGCGGCACGGCGGTGGTGCCGGTGTTTGCGGTCGGTCGTGCCCAGGCCCTGCTGCACGCCATTGCCGAACTCAAGGCCGCCGGCCAGTTGCCGCGCGCCCTGCCGGTCTACCTGGACAGCCCCATGGCCATCCACAGCACCGAACTTTTCGCCCAGCACCTCGGCGAGCACCGGCTCAACGCCGCCCAGTGTCGCGACATGGGCCATGCCGCCACCTTCACCCGCACCCCCGACGAGTCCAAGGCCATTGCCCAACAGCACGGTCCCAAGGTCATTCTGTCGGCCAGCGGCATGGCCACCGGCGGCCGCGTGCTGCACCACCTGGCGCGCTACCTGAGCGACCACCGCAACATGGTGATCCTCACCGGCTACCAGGCGCCCGGCACACGCGGCGCCAGCCTGGCCGGCAACGCACCGACCTTGCGCATCCATGGCCAGGACATCCCGGTGCGGGCCGAGGTGGTCCAGCTCAGCTCGGCCTCGGCGCACGCCGACGCCGGGCAGTTGCTGGACTGGCTGCGCGCCATGCCGTCGGCGCCTCGGCGCGTGTTCGTGGTGCACGGCGACCCGCAAGCGTCCGACCGCCTGCGCTACCGCATCGAAAACGAACTGCGCTGGCAGGCCCTGGTGCCCGAACACGGCAGCACCTGGGGCATATGAAGCCCCCCTGCGCCGCTTCGCGTCTTCCCCCCTGAGGGGGGGGCCACACCTGCGGCCTGGCAAAGCCAGTTCCGCGGTGTGTGCTGGACCAGCTGCTATCGCGTCCCCACTTCTACACGTGTCTTCTTGGGTAGCCCTTCCATGTTCCTCCAACGCATCGCGTTTTGCGCCTCTGCCCTGGTCTTCAGCTTGCCGGCCCTGGCCCAGTCGGACCCCGAGTTCCAGCGCTGCCTGAGCCAGCTGCGCGGCCCCGCCCTGCAGGCCGGTGTGCGCGCGGAAACCTTCGACCAGCACACCCGCGAACTTGTGCCCGACATGAGCGTGATCGACCGGCTCAATTTCCAGCCCGAGTTCCGCATGCCGATCTGGGACTACCTGTCCGGGCTCGTCGATGACGAGCGTGTGGCCGAGGGACAGGCGCTGCTGGCCCGGCACGCCGAGGTGCTGCGCCGCGTGGAACAGCGCTACGGAGTCGACCCGGCCACGGTGGTGGCCGTGTGGGGCGTGGAAAGCAATTTCGGGCAGACCTTCGGCCGCTACCCGTTGGTGCAGGCCCTGGGCACCCTGTCGTGCCACGGCCGGCGGCAGAATTTCTTCCGCGGCGAGTTCTACGCCACGCTGCGGATTCTGCAGGCTGGCCACATCGCGCCCGAACGCCTGCAGGGCTCCTGGGCTGGCGCGTTCGGCCACACCCAGTTCATGCCCAGCACCTTCGAGCGCCTGGCGGTGGACTTCGACGGCGACGGCAAGGCGGACCTGATGGACAGCATCCCGGACGCCCTGGCCTCCACTGCGCACTTCCTGCAGCGGGCCGGCTGGCAGACCGGACAGCCCTGGGGTTTCGAGGTGCGCCTGCCTGCGGGCATCAACACCACCGGCGAAGGCCGTCGCACCAAGCGCCCGATGAGCGAATGGACCACGCGCGGCCTGCGCCGCGTTGACGGCTCACCGCTGCCGGCCAGCGGCAGTGCCGGCCTGATGACACCGGCCGGCCCCCAGGGACCGGCCTTCCTGGTCATGCGCAACTTCGATGCCCTGTTCAGCTACAACGCCGCCGAAAGCTACGGTCTGGCCATTGCCCATCTCGCCGACCGGATGCAAGGCGGCGCCCCGTTTGTCACGCCCTGGCCGACAGACGATCCGGGCCTGTCACGCGCCGAGCGCCGTGAACTGCAAGGCCTGCTGATCCTGCGCGGCCACGACATCGGCGCGGTCGACGGCATGCTGGGCGAACGCAGCCGGGCCGCCATCCGCATTGAACAGGAACGCCTGGGTCACGAGGTCAACGGGCGCGGCGGGCAGAAGATGCTGAGGGCGCTGCGCGGCGGCTGAGGCCTGCCTCAAATCCAGCCAAACTGGGCCCGCACATCGCGTGCGGTCACGTTCACCGGCTGGGTGGGGGCCAGGATGTGCTGGCGCAGGTTGGGGGCCCGCACACCGCCGCTGTCCTGACCCAGCACGGCGACGCCCTTGATCCGCCAGCCACGCTCGCGAAACGCGGCCACGTAGGCCTGGGCGTCGGGGTAGTCCATGAGATCGGTGTGTTGTGCCGTGGGGGTCAGGCAGAACAGCACGGCCTCGCAGCGCGAGCGGGCGACCTCCTGCACAAAGTCGTCCACCGAGGTGCGGGTGGCCTGCAGCGCCCCCACACGTGCATAGAAGCGCACCGGACGCCGCCCCGACTGCAGCTGGATTTCGCGCACGCTGCGGTTGAAGCAGCCACTGAGGCTGCGCAGCACCGAGGCCTTGCGGGTGTTGGTGTTGCCGATGAGGATGTAGGCGTCCATGGAGGGTGTCGCGTCAAATGCTCTGAGGCATTGTGCCAGCAGCCTGCCGTGTCACCACAGCGGCATCAACCGACCGCCCTCCAGCCGCCAGGCATGCGCCGCCATGGCCCGCGCCTCGGCTTCGTCGTGGGTCACCAGCAGCGCGCACATGCCGGCCTCGGCGATGTGCTGGCGGAACTCGTCGCGCAGCTGCTGGCGCAGCTCGGCGTCCAATGCCGAGAAGGGCTCGTCCAGCAGCAGGGCGCGCGGGCGGGTGATGAGGGCACGCGCCAGGGCCACCCGTTGCTGCTCGCCTCCCGAGAGGGTCCACACCCGTGCATGGGACTGACCGGCCAGGCCAAAACGCGCCAGCATGACCCGGGCCTGGTCGCGGGCCTGCGACCGCCCCATGCCCTGTTCGACCAGCCCGAAGGCCACGTTGTCCTGCACGTTCAGGTGCGGGAACAGCGCAAAGTCCTGGAACATCAGGGCAAAACCCCGCCGCTCCGGCGGCCAGCCACTGATGTCCTGACCGTCAAACAGCACCTGCCCCTGTTCGGCCGGCTCCAGCCCGGCCGCGATCTTCAGCAGCGTGCTCTTGCCGCTGCCCGAGGCCCCCAGCAGCGCCACCGTTTCACCGGCCGCGACCTGCAGGCCCACCCCGGCCAGCAGGGGTTGACCGTCCCAGTGTTTGTGGATGTGGCGCAGTTCAAGCATGGCGTCGGTCCGCAGCGTTTCGATCGGGGCCTTCGATCAGCACAAAGGCCAGCAGGGCCAGCGCCATCAGCAGGCAGGCCAGCACCATGGCCGCGTCCAGGTTGGCTTCGCCCGGCCGGCCCAGGCGCTGGTAGATCAGGGTGGTCAGGGTGGTCCACTCGGGCCGTGACAGGAACAGGGTGACGGCGAACTCACCCAGGGCCGTGGCCGCGGCAAACGCCATGCCGCGCCGCAGGGCCGGTGCCACCAGCGGCAGCGTCACACGCCAGAGCACGCGGCCCGGCCGCGCTCCCAGGGTGGCCGCCGCCTGCGCATAGCTGGCCGGCAGCCGGTCCAGCGCCGCGGCCAGCGCCTGCGCCACAAAGGGGTAGGCCAGCAGGGCATAGGCCGCCAGCAGCAGCCCCAGGCTGGCGGTCCAGCCGGGATAAAGCAGCAGCAGACCAAAGGCCACGGTGACCGGTGACACGATGAAGGGCAGGTAGACCGCGGCACGCCAAAGCAAGGCGCCAGCCCCCTGCCCACTTCGCCCCTGGCGCACCGCCTGGCGGTCCAGCGCGTGTACGCCCAGCGCATGGGCCAGCCCCAGGGCCGTGGCCAGCACCAGGGCCAACCCGGTGAAACGCAAGGTGTTCCCCAGTGCCTGCAGCGCCTCGGCCTCCAGCAGCACCGCTGCGGCGCCGCCGGCCAGGGCCAGCGCCGCCTGGCCCACAATGGCCAGCAGTGGCGCCACACACACCAGCAGCAACACACCCAGGCACAGCAGCACCGCCAGCCGTTCGCGCACACCGGCCGGCCGCCGCCGTGGCAGCGGCTGCGGGCGCACCGGGGCGGCCAGGCGCCGCTGCAGCACCGCATAGGCCATGGCCACCAGGGCGGTCAGCAGCAGCGACCAGACCGCCAGCACGCTGGCCTGTCCCAGCGCCAGCTCGTGCGCCACCAGGGTGTAGAGCTCGACTTCGACCGTGGCGTAGCGCTGGCCGCCCAGCACCAGGGCCAGGCCAAAACCGGCAAAGCAGTACAGGAACACCAGGCACAGGGCCGAGGCCAGCCAGGGCCCGATGGCGGGCCACTCGACCCGCCAGAAGGCCCGCCAGGGCGAGGCACCCAGGCTGCGCGCGGCCGCCACCTGCTGGGCACTGACCTGCTCCAGCGCCTCGACGCCGGCGCGTACCACCAGGCACAGGTTGAAGAACAGGTTGCCGTACAGCAGCAGCCAGGGCGTCTCGCTCAGGTCGATGCCGGCGCGCAGCAGCGGTTCACCCAGCCAGCCACGCGGGCCCCACAGGGCCAGCACCCCCAGCGCCGCCACCAGGGTCGGCACCACAAAGGGCAGCATCAGCAGGCGCAGCGTCAGCGCGCGCCCGGCGAACTCCAGCCGCGCCAGCACCCAGGCCAGGGGCAGGCCCAGCAGCAGGGCCAGCACCGAGGTCACCGCCGCCTGGGTCAGCGACCAGCCCAGGCGCCAGCGCAGGTGGGCGTCCTGCCAGGGCAGCCACCAGGAAGCCGCCTCTCCGGTCAGCAGCGGGTCGCCGGCCAGCCCCAGGCCCTCGGCCAGCAGGCGCAGCACCGGCGCGACCAGCACCACCCCCAGGAACACCAGGGGCAGGCCGGCCAGCAGCCAGCGCCCAGCGGGGGTCGGGTGCACGGTCTGGCTTACTTCAGCACCACGCGCGTCCAGCGCTGCTGCCATTGCGCCGCCTGAGCCAGTTGCTCGGGCGTCAGGCTGACGAATTCGGTGGGCTCGGCGGCGTGCTGCATGACCGGGTCGCGCGCCACACCGGGCTCGACCGGGTACATCCACATGCTGGTCTGCAAGGCCCGCTGCACCTCGGGCGAACGCATGAACTCGATGAAACGCCCGGCCGCCTCGCGCGCGGCGGGGTTGCCACCGCGCACCAGGCCCACACCCTCGACCTGCCGGTACACCCCGCCCTTGAGGAACAGGTTGGCGGTCGGTGGCTCGCTGATCTTCTTCTCGCTGTAGAACACCTCGGCCGCCGGGCTGGTGGCGTAGCTCACCACGATGGGGCGGGTGCCGCCGTTGCGGGTGAATTCGGTGTAATAGGCCTCGGACCAGCCCTTGACCACCTTGACCCCGTTGGCTCGCATGCGCGCCCACCAGTCGAACGCCGCCTCTTCGCCCAGGCCGGCGATGGTGGCCAGCATGAAGGCCTGACCCGGGCTGGAGGTGGCCGGGTTCTGCACCACCAGCAGGCGGCGGTAGGCCGGCTGGGTCAGGTCCTGCAGGGTTGTGGGCAAGGCCAACTGGCGCTGTTCGAACCAGGCCTTGTCGATGTTCAGCGTGACATAGCCATAGTCCACCGGCACCAGGGCCCCGGCCATGTCCACCTGCGCCGGGCGCCGCGCCGCCGGCCCCTCGTAGGTCTCCAGCACCCGGGCCCCCAGCGCGCGCGGCAGCAGGGTGTTGTCGATGCCATAAACCACGTCGGCCACCGGCCTGGACCGTGTCAGGATGAGTTTGTTGAGCATCTCGCCGGCATCCCCGCCCTTGACGATCTGCAGCCTGGTGCCGGCCTCCTGCTCGAAGCGGGCCAGCAGCTCTTTGGGCAGGTCGAAGGAGCTGTGCGTCATGACGCGCAGCGGCACCTGGGCCCAGGCGGCCGTGGTGAAACCCAGGGCAGACAAGCCCAGGGCGAGAGCGGAATACAGGACGTGACGTCTTTGCATGTGAAACCTTTCGCCGACGGGCTGGCCGGGCGACGGCGGGCAAAGACGGGGCGGAACGAATGACAGGTGTCCGCTACGGCTCACGCTCCCTACGCTGGCACGACCCAGATCAGGTGAGAGGGGTGTTTCTCAGCCCGGCCGGCACATGCGGCCCGGCACCCCCGGTGAAGCTGCGTATTGTAGGACCTCGGTGGCAACCCCGCGGCCTTGGGAGCCAGCCAGACGCACAAAGGCCCGCCGAAGCGGGCCCTGCTGCGGCCGCGCGGCCGGAAGGCGATCAGCCGCCCTTCTTGGAGCGCTTGCCCGGGTTCTTCTTGCTGCGGGTGGCGACGCCACGCTCCAGGCTCACGCGCTGGCCACGGCCCGGGGAAGGCAGGGAAACGCCCGGGGCGGGGGTGGGACGCGGGGTGCGCTTGCGGTCGGCTTCGGTGACGATTTTGTTGCCCATGACGGAATCCTGAAGAGAGTTGGCAAAACCTCTATTAGGCCACAACCGGACGGCCCTTCCCGCCTGGGCCCCTTGCAGGGCATTGACAGGGCGTGGTCGGCACGACGGCGAGGGCCGCTATGCTCCCCACCCATGTGGTCCCTGATCCGCACCTTTTCCTGGCAGGAGCTGCGCCACCACCCTTGGCGCAGCGCCTCGGCGGTGGTCGCGGTCATGCTGGGCGTGGCGCTGGCCTTCGGTGTGCACCTCATCAACGCCTCGGCCCTGGCCGAGTTCGCCAGCGCGGTGGCGTCGGTCAACGGCCAGCCCGACCTGCGCCTCAAAGCCCGCCAGGGCACGCTGGACGACCGGCTGCTGGACCAGGTGCTGGGCTCGCCGGCGGTGTCGGTGGCCAGCCCGGTGCTGGAGCTGTCGGTGCCGGCCTCGGCCGAGGGCGACGACGGGGCACGCCCCCAAGCCCTGCGCCTGGTGGGTGTCGATGCCCTGTCGGTGGCCCCGGTCTCGCCCGCGCTGCTGCCGCGGCGCAGCGACAGCGCCGAGGGTGCCGAGCGCGGCGACCGGCTCGACCTGTTCGCGCCCGATGCGGTCTTCCTCAATGCCAGTGCCCGCCAACTGCTGGGGGTCGACACCGAGGCCGGCGCCCAGGTCCGCCTGTGGCTGTGGCGCGGGGCCGAGCGCCTGCCGGTGCGGGTGGCCGGCACGGTGGCCGCCGCCGGCGAGCCGCTGGCGGTCATGGACGTGGCCGCCCTGCAGGACCTGATGGACCGGCCGGGCCAGCTCAGCCGCATCGACCTGCGGCTGCAACCTGGGCGGCAGGCCAGCCGCGTGCAGGCCGAACTGGGCCTGCCGCCCCATGTGCTGGCCGAGGTGCCCGAGCAGGGCACCGAGCGCGCCAGCAACCTGTCGCGCGCCTACCGCATCAACCTCACGGTGCTGGCGCTGGTGGCCCTGTTCACCGGCGCCTTCCTGGTGTTCTCGGTGCTGTCGCTGTCGGTGGCGCGGCGCCAGCAGCAGTTCGCCCTGCTGGGCGTGCTGGGCCTGTCGGCACGCGAGCGTCTGCGCCTGGTGCTGGCCGAATCCGCCGGGCTTGGGCTGCTGGGCAGCGTGGCGGGCATCGCCCTGGGCACGGCGCTGGCCGCGCTGGCGCTGGACCGGCTGGGCGGTGACCTGGGGGGTGGCTACTTCAGCGGCGCGGCGCCGCCGCTGCAATGGAGCCTGGGCGCTGCGCTGGTCTATGGCGGCCTGGGCCTGGCCGCCGCGCTGGCCGGTGGCTGGTGGCCCGCCCAGGCCATGGCGCGCATGGCCCCGGCGCTGGCCCTCAAAGGCCTGGGGCTGACCGGGCAGGCCGCGCCGCGACAACACCGCATCGCCCTGGCCCTGATCGGCCTGGCCGCCCTGCTGGCCTGGGCACCCCCGGTGGCCGGTGTGCCGGTAGCCGCCTATGTGTCGGTCGGCCTGTTGCTGGTGGGCGGCATTGCCGCCCTGCCGCTGGCCGTGGGTGCCCTGCTCGACCGGCTGGCGCCACTGGTGGCCCGGCGCGCCCTCCCCCTGCTGGCGGTGGAGCGCTCGCGCCGCCTGCGCGAAACCGCTGCCGTGGCCACCAGCGGCGTGGTGGCCAGCCTCGCCCTGTCGGTGGCCCTGACCGTCATGGTCGCCAGTTTTCGCGATTCGGTCACCCGCTGGCTCGATGCGGTGCTGCCCGCCGAGCTCTATGTGCGCAGCACCGGCGGCACGGTGGCCGACAGCCGCCACCTGCCAACCACCTTCATCGATGCCATCGAAGCCCTGCCCGGGGTGCAGCGGGTCGACACCCTGCGCGCCACGCCGCTGCAGTTCGACGCCGCACGTCCCCCCGTCACCCTGCTGGTGCGCCCGCTGCACGGGGCGGCAGACCGGGCCCAGGTGCTTCCCCTGGTGGGCACCTTGCGACCCGCCCCTGCCGGCGCGGGTGAGGTGGTGGAGGTTTACGTCAGCGAGGCCATGGTCGACCTGTACGGCGCGCAGCCCGGCCAGGACCTGCCCGCCCTGGCCAGCGTGTTCCCGGGCTTCGAGGGCGCGCGTTTTCATGTGGCCGGCGTCTGGCGCGACTACGGCCGCCAGCACGGCAGCGTGGCCATCGACCGCGCCGACTTCATCCGCCTGACCGGCGACACGCGCGTCAACGACCTGGCTCTGCACCTGACCGAGGGCAGTGGCGAAGGCACGGTGCGCGACGGCATCGAGCAGATCGCACAGCGGCAGGGCCTGCAGGACCTGATCGAGTTCGCCTCGTCGGGCCAGATCCGCGCCGCTTCGCTGCGCATCTTCGACCGCAGCTTCGCGGTCACCGTCTGGCTGCAGGGCGTGGCCATCGGCATCGGCCTGTTCGGCGTGGCCGCCAGCTTCAGCGCCCAGGTGCTGGCGCGGCGGCGCGAGTTCGGCCTGCTGGCCCACCTGGGCCTGACCCGGCGCCAGATCCTGTCGGTGGTGGCGCTGGAGGGCCTGGCCTGGACCGCGCTGGGCGCCCTGGCCGGCCTGGGCCTGGGTCTGGCCGTCAGCCTGGTGCTGGTGCACGTGGTCAACCCGCAGAGCTTCCACTGGACCATGGACCTGGTGCTGCCCTGGCTGCGCCTGCTGGCCCTGTGCGCGGCCGTGGTCGTGGCCGGCACCGTGACCGCCTGGCTCGCCGGTCAGGCTGCGGCGAGCCGGGACGCGGTGCGGGCGGTGAAGGAGGACTGGTGATGGCTTCGCCCCCGCTCTCACGCCGTCAGACCCTGATGGCCCTGGCTTCCTTGCCCCTGCTGCCCCTGAGCGGCCCGGTGCTGGCCAGTGGGCCCGTGCTGGTGCCCCGCCCGCTGGTCTTCCCGCGCGACCACGGCAGCCACAACGACACCCGCACCGAGTGGTGGTACCTGACCGGCCATGGCCGCACGCGCGAGGGGCGTGAGCTGGGCTTTCAGGTGACGTTTTTCCGCAGCCGGGTCGACCCCGCGCAAGGCCTGCGCAGCCGGCTGGCCGCGCGCCAGCTGCTGTTTGCCCACGCGGCCATCACCGATGTGCAGAATCGCCGCCTGTGGCACGACGACCGCATCGCGCGCTGGAACGGCGAGCCGCCCGGTGACCCGCTGCCAGCGGTGTTTGCCAGCGAGCAGGACACGCACGTGGTGCTGCGCGACTGGTGGTTTCGGCGCGAGGCCGGGGACCGTTACCGCACCGAAGTCGCGGGCGACGAGATCGGCATCAGCCTGCGCGCCGAGCCGCGCCAGGCCTTGTTGCTGCAGGGTGACAAGGGCTTTTCGCGCAAGGGGCCGGACCCCGAGCAGGCCAGCTTCTATGTCACGCACCCGCAGCTGACGGTGACCGGGCAGCTGCGCCTGGGGCGCGAGACGCTGGCCATCGAGGGCAGCGCCTGGCTGGACCACGAGTGGAGCGAGGCCATCCTGCACCCCGACGCCGAGGGCTGGGACTGGATCGGCATGAACCTGTTCAACGGCGACAGCCTGACCGCGTTCCAGCTGCGCCGGCGCGACGGCAGCGCGCTCTGGACCGGCGGGAGTTTTCGCCCAGCCGCGCAGGGTCAGGCCCCGCTGGCCGGACTGCGCTTCGGGCCGCAGGAGGTCCGCATGCACGGGGGCCGCCGCTGGACCAGCCCGCAGACCCGCGCCAGCTACCCGGTGGAATGGACCATCGACACGCCGGCCGGCCGGTTCGGCGTGCGCCCCTTGCTAGACGCCCAGGAACTGGACAGCCGCCAGAGCACCGGCACGATCTACTGGGAGGGCCTGTCGGACCTGCTGGACGCGCAGGGACGGCCAGTGGGACGTGGCTACCTGGAAATGACCGGCTACGCCAGCCGGCTGCGACTCTGAGGGCGCAGGTTCAGCGCGCGTCCTGCAGGCGCACGCGCTGGCCGTCGGTGACCAGGCTGCCAGGGTAGAGCACAACCGTCTGGCCTTCGCTCAGGCCCTCGCTCACCCAGGCCTGCGAGGCGTTGCGTTCCCTGACCTGCACCGAGCGCGCGCGCGCGCGGTCGCCGTCGACCACAAACACCCGCCAGCCGCCCCCGTCGCGCACCAGCGCCGCCGCCGGCACCAACAGCACGCCGTCCTGCGCCGACAGCGCGATGCGCGCCTCGACACGGAAGCCATCGCCCAGCGCCGCCTCGGGGGCCTGATCCAGCGCGACGATGACGTTGACGCGTTGCTCCTCGATGCCCAGCGCCGACACTTTGGTGAAGGCCACCGGCTCCACCCGCTGCACCCGGCCGCTCAGGATCGGCGCACCAACTCCCACCGACAGCTGCACGGCCGCGCCCGTGCCGACCTGGCCGACCTCGGTCGACAGCACGTCGACCACCGCCTCCAGCGCAGCGGTGTCACCGATGTCGAGCAGCGCCTGTCCGGCCGCCACCGGCCCGGCGCTGTCCTGGTGCAGCTTCACGACCCGGCCATCGATGGGGCTGCGCAAGGACAGGCCACCCCGCGTCCCGGCGCCCTGGCCCGGCTCGACCGCTGCCAGGGCCGAGCGGGCCTCGGCCAGACCGAAGTCGGCCACCGCGCGCTGCGCCTGGGCCGCGCGCAGGGCCTGCTCGGCCGCCAGCAAGGCCTGCTCGGCCTGTTCCCGCGCGGCCGCGGCGGTGAAGCCGGCATCGGCCAGGCTGCGGGCCCTGCCCGCGTCGCTGCGGGCCTGCGACAGGGCCACCTCCGCCCGTGCCACCTGGGCCAGGGCGGCCTGGCGGGCCGCGTCGGCGCTGCCCATGCGCTGCACCAGCACCTGGCGGGTGCGGGCGTCGATCAGCTGCGGCGCCACCGGCACCAGCTCGGCCACCACCTGGCCCTGACGCACCTCGTCACCGACCCGCAGGGCCGGGCGCCGCAGCTCACCCGGCACCGGCGCGTGCAGCACGTAGCGGTCGCGCAGGCGCAGGCGGCCGTCTTCTTCCAGCACCTGCTCGAAGCGTCCGGTCTCGACCCGGGCCACTTCCACCACCAGTGGCCGCGGTCGGTAAGCGGTCCAGAGCACCGCCGCGACCGCCAGGGCCAGCCCCACCGGCCAGATCCACGCCCGCCACCGTCCTGTTTTTCGTTTCTCGTTCATTCGCGCACCTTCAAAACCGCCACCAGATCCAGCCGGTCCACCTGCCGGCGCACCAGCAAGGCGCTGACCACCCCGGCGGCCAACACAATCAGGGCCGCCGACGCGTAGGTCGCCGGTTCGATGATCACCGGAAAATCGATCGCGTCCGATGACATCAGCATCATCAGCAGCTCGGCCAGCCCCCAGCCGGCCAGCGCACCCAGCGGCAAGGCAATCAGCAGTTCGACCCCGAGCTCGGCCAGCAACAGCACCGACACCTCGCCCCGTGTCATGCCCAGCACCCGCAGGCTGGCGAGCTCCCAGGCCCGCTCGGACAGCGAGATGCGGGCCGCGTTGTAGATGATGCCGACCGCCATGGCAATGGCAAACAGCGTCAGCACACCGCTGAAAATGCCCATGGTACGCGCCGTGTTGTCCCGGAAGTTGGCCAGGGTGCTGGACTTGTCGAACACCGAGTTGATGCTGGGCGCCGCCTTGACCGCCTGCCAGAAGGCGTCCAGTTCCAGCGGGTCGACCTGCAGCGCCGCATCGGCCACCCCGTTGCCGTCGCCGGCCAGCCGGTTCATGGCGTCCAGCTCCATGTAAAGCTGTTTGCCGAACATGGTGTGCACCACATCGACCACCTCCAGCTGCGCCCGGCGCTGGTTCCAGAGCCGGAACTCCAGCTCGACGCGGTCACCGACGCCAGCCTGCAACTCCCTGGCCAGCAGGCCCGAGAGCACCACGCCGTGCGGCGGCAGGCCGACGGGGCCACGCGTCTCGTCGACCAGGCGCATCAGCCGCGCTTCGCCGCGCAAGCCCATGAGCACCGTGTCCTCGGTGCGGCCGCCGCCGCTCACCCGAACCGGCTCGAAACGGTAGACCTCGGCTTCGATGACCCCGGGCAGGCGTCGCAGGTCACGCACCACGTCCACGGGGACCGGCCGGTGGAAGTTGACCAGCACGTCGCCCTGCTGCACACGCCGGAACTGGGTGTCGATGATGTGGTTGATCGCGTCCAGCCAGAACGCCCCCGAAATCTGCAAGGCCACGGCCAGCGCGATGCCGGTGACGGTGAACAACGCCCGCAGGGGCTTGCGCTCAAAGTTGCGGATCACCATCAATGTACCGGCAGACACGTGTCGCCCCAGGCCCAGCCGCTCGATGAGCGTGGCGCGGTAAGACGGCGGAGCCGGCGGCTGCATGGCCTGCGCCGGACTCAGGCTGACCACGGCCCGGATCGCGGTCCAGGTGCCGGCCGCCGCCGCCGCGCTGGCGATCAGCACCGACAGCAGCACCAGCACCGGGCTGGTGATGTAGCTCAGCCGGTTGAAGCGGAACACCTCGTCGTACAGGCCCAGCATCCCCTGCCCGATCACCACGCTCAGGCCCAGGCCCGCCACGACGCCGAGCCCGGCGATCACCAGCGCCAGCTGGATGTAGTGCCAGGCAATGGCACCGTCGCTGTAACCCAGAGCCTTGAGCGCCGCGATCTGGCCGCGCTGGGTGGCCACCTGCCGGCTGAGCACCACGTTGAGGATGAACATGGCCACGGCCAGGAAAATCGCCGGCAGCACCGTGCCCATGACCTTGAGCTGCGACAGCTCGTCCTCGACGATCTTGGTCGACAGCTGCCGGTCACGGCCCACGGCCCCGAAGGCGCCGTATCGCTCCAGCACACGATCGACCTCGGGCAGGATGCGCTCGGGCGCGACGCCCGGCTCCAGGCCCAGCGCCAGCTGGTTGAAGGCGCCCTCCATGTCGAAGATCTGGGCCATGCGGTGGCCGTCGATCCACCAGATGCCAAAGGACATGTCGTCCGGTGCGCCGCCCTGCGAAGCAAACACGTATTCGGGCGAGGCCGCCGTACCCACCAGGTGCACCCGCTCGCGCCGGCCGTTGAGGATGGCGACCACGGTATCGCCCGGCTCAAGCCCGCGCGCGGTGGCAAAGCGGTCGTTGACCAGCGCCTCCAGCGCGCCGCCGGCCTCGGGCCAGCGGCCCCGCTTGAGCGTCAGCCGGTTCAGTCCCTGCCGGCCCTGCTGCACCGCGGCCAGGTCCAGACCGATGAAACGGCCGGTGACCGGCGGATCCACGCCCGCCAGCCCGATCTGGGCATCGAACACCACCTCGGTCTTGACCTCGGCCACGCCGTCGATGGCCGCCAGCCGGTTGCGCAGCGTCAGTGGCGCCCGTTTGACGTTGGCAAACACGTCGGCCAGACGGTTCTCCCGGTAGAAGCTGTCGCGCGCCTCCAGCAGGGACGCGTGCACCGCGAACATGCCCACAAAACCAGCCACCCCGATGGCCACCACCACCGCGATCGTCAGCACCTGCGCGCGCAGGCGGCGCAGGTCACGCAGAAGCTTGATGTGCAGGGCCTTCATCGCGGGACCTGTTCCGCTTCACCACTGCAGCACACGGGCCGCCACCTTGTGTGGGTTGCGGTGTGACTCGACGATCCGGCCATCGGCCAGACGCAGCACCCGGTCGGCCATGTCGGCAATGGGGGCGTTGTGCGTGATCACCACCGTGGTGGTGCCCAGCTCGCGGTTGACCTGCTCGATCGCCTCCAGCACCATCACGCCGGTGGCGCAGTCCAGCGCGCCGGTGGGCTCGTCACACAGCAGCACCGCCGGGCGCTTGGCAATGGCGCGGGCAATCGCCACCCGCTGCTGCTCGCCGCCCGAGAGCTGCGAGACAAAATGGTCGGTGCGCGCCGCCAGTCCCACCACCGCCAGCGCGTCTTCGGGCCGCATCGGGTCCTCGGCCAGTTCGGTCACCAGCGCCACGTTCTCGCGTGCGGTCAGGCTGGGAATCAGGTTGTAGAACTGGAACACAAAGCCCACGTGTTCGCGCCGGTAGCGCGTGAGCTCGGCATCGTCGGCCCCGATCAGTTCATGGGTCTGGCCGGCGTGGGTCCAGCACGCGCTGCCGGCCGTGGCCGTGTCCAGCCCGCCGAGGATGTTGAGCAAGGTCGACTTGCCGCTGCCGGACGCCCCCAGCAGCACCACGAACTCGCCGCGCACGATGTCCAGATCCACCCCGCGCAGCGCGTGCACCGCCGTCGGCCCATCGCCGTAGACCTTGGTCAGGCCACGGGCTCGGAACACCGGCGCCGGCGCAGGTTCTGCAACATCGCTCCCTTGCTTCACCGATGTCATGCTCATTTTTTCAGTATGACAGGAAGCGGGCCCTTCGCCCATGACCTGGGTCAAGGTCGCGGGACAAGCGAGGGACGAGGCACCGCCCGTCCCGCCTGTCGTCTCGAAGTCGGGCACACTCGCGCCATGAGTTCTGCATCCGCCGCCGACCGGCCTGCCGCCCGTTCCCCCACCTCCCTCCGGGGCCTGCTGCCTTTTCTGCGCCCCTACAAGCCCCAGATCGCCCTGGCGGTGCTGTTCCTGGTGCTCGCCGCCGCGGCCACCCTGCTGTTCCCGGTGGCGCTGCGCCACCTGATCGATGCAGGGCTGGTCGACCGGAACCCGGGTGCCCAGGCCATGAACCTGCGCGGCCACTTTCTGGCCCTGTTCGGCGTGGCGGTGGCCCTGGGCCTGTTCTCGGCCGCCCGCTTCTATGTGGTCAGCTGGCTGGGCGAGCGGGTCTCGGCCGACCTGCGCAACGCGGTCTACAGTCATGTGCTGCGCCAGAGTCCGCAGTTCTTCGAGACCACGCAGACCGGCGAAGTGCTCTCCCGCCTGACCACCGACACCACCCTGGTACAGACCGTGGTCGGGTCCTCCTTGTCCATGGGCCTGCGCAACGCGGTCATGGGCCTGGGCGCATTGGGCATGCTGGTCTGGAGCCACCCTTACGTGATGTTCCAGGTGCTGCTGGTGGTGGCGTTTGTGATCCTGCCGGCGATGTGGTTCGGGCGGCGCGTGCGGCGCCTCTCGCGTGCCAGCCAGGACCGGGTGGCCGACTCCAGCGCCATTGCGGCCGAGGTGCTCAACGCGATTCCGGTGGTGCAGAGCTACGCCGCCGAAGACCGCGAGTCGGCCAGGTTCGACCGCTCCACCCAGAGCGCCTTCCTGACCGCCGTGCGGCGCAGCCGTGCCCGCGCCGCCCTGGTGGCCTTCATCATCATCGCCAATGCGGCGCTCATCCTCTGGGGCCTGTACCAGGGCACCCAGGCGGTCATGGCCGGCCAGCTCAGCGCCGGCCAACTGGGCCAGGCCGTGCTCTACGTCATCATTTTTGCCGGCGCCGTGGCGGTGCTGGGCGAGGTCTATGGCGACCTGCTGCGCGCCGCCGGGGCCAGCGAACGGCTGGTCGAACTGCTGGCCACAAAATCGCCGGTGCAGGACCCCACCCACCCGCAGGAGCCACCCGTCCCGGCTGGTGGCAGTTCCCTGGTGTTCCACAAACTCGGTTTTCGCTACCCCTCGCGACCCGACCAGCCGGCCCTGGACGATTTCAGCCTGTTCGTGCAACCGGGCCAGACCGTGGCGCTGGTCGGCCCCAGCGGGGCGGGCAAAAGCACGGTGTTCAGCCTGCTGCTGCGCTTCTATGACCCGCAGTCCGGCCACACCGAACTCGACGGCCTCCCCATCGACCGATGGCCGCTCAAAGGCCTGCGCGAACGCATCGGCATCGTGCCGCAGGACCCGGTCATTTTCTCGTCCAGCGCGATCGACAATATCCGCTATGGCCGCCCCGACGCCAGCGACGAAGAGGTTCGGGCGGCGGCCAGGGCCGCCCATGCCGAGGAATTCATCGTCCGCCTGCCTGAAGGCTACGACACCTTCCTGGGCGAGCGCGGCGTGCGCCTTTCGGGTGGGCAGCGCCAGCGCATCGCCATCGCACGGGCCATGCTGAAGAACCCGCCCCTGTTGCTGCTCGACGAGGCCACCAGCGCCCTGGACGCCCAGAGCGAGCGCCTGGTGCAGGCCGCCCTCGAGGCGGCCATGCGCGACCGCACCACGCTGGTGATTGCCCACCGGCTGGCCACCGTGCAACGGGCCGACCACATCGTGGTGCTGGACCACGGCCGCATCGTGGAACAGGGCACCCACGCCAGCCTGGTGGCCGCCGGCGGCACCTACGCCGGACTCGCGGCCCTGCAATTCAACAGCTGAGCCCAACCCCATCTATGCATTGAACGCATAACGGCATCGCAAGCCGGCCTTGGACAGCTTGGCCGCAGGTCCCTACAGTCGCTGACGTCAGGCTCTGGCCATGGGCCTGACTCCACCCACAAGGAAGCCTCAACGATGTCACAAGCAACGAAACAGCCGCGCGATCCGTCCAGCTACAGCCCCTCGGCCCTGACGCGCGCCCTGCCCTCCTACCTCAACCCCGACAATCTCGGCCCCTGGGGCATCTACCTGCAGCAGGTGGACCGCGTCACGCCCTACCTGGGCTCCCTGGGCCGCTGGGTCGACACCCTCAAGCGCCCCAAGCGCACCCTCATCGTGGACGTGCCGATCCACCTCGACGACGGTTCGGTGGCCCACTTCGAGGGCTACCGCGTGCAGCACAACACCTCGCGCGGCCCCGGCAAGGGGGGTGTGCGCTTCCACCAGGACGTCACCCTGTCCGAGGTGATGGCGCTGTCGGCCTGGATGTCGATCAAGAACGCCGCGGTCAACGTGCCCTACGGTGGGGCCAAGGGCGGCATCCGGGTCGACCCGCGTCAGTTGAGCACCGGCGAACTTGAGCGCGTGACCCGCCGCTACACCAGCGAGATCGGCCTCATCATCGGCCCGACCAAGGACATCCCGGCACCCGATGTCAACACCAACGAACAGGTCATGGCCTGGATGATGGACACCTACTCGATGAACGAGGGCTCCACTTCCACCGGCGTGGTCACCGGCAAGCCGGTGGACCTGGGCGGCTCGCTCGGGCGCCGCGAGGCCACCGGCCGCGGCGTGTTCACCGTCGGCGTCGAAGCCGCCAAGCGCATCGGCATGGAGATTGCCGGCGCCCGGGTGGCCGTGCAGGGCTTCGGCAACGTCGGCGGCGTGGCTGGCAAGCTGTTTGCCGAGGCTGGCGCCCGCGTCGTGGCCGTACAGGACCACAGCGGCAGCATCCACCGCGAGGCGGGACTGGACGTGCCGGCCCTGCTGGCCCATGTGTCGCGCACCGGCGGCGTCGCCGGCTTCCAGCAGGCCGAGGTCATCGACGCTGACGCCTTCTGGGAAGTGCCTTGCGACATCCTGATCCCGGCCGCCCTGGAGCAGCAGATCACCGAAGCCAACGCACCGCGCATCCAGGCCCGCATGATCATCGAGGGCGCCAACGGTCCCACCACCCCGCAGGCCGACGACATCCTGCACGACCGGGGCGTGCTGGTGCTGCCCGACGTGATTGCCAACGCCGGCGGCGTGACGGTCAGCTACTTCGAATGGGTGCAGGACTTTTCCAGTTTCTTCTGGACCGAAGAAGAAATCAACGAACGCCTCGTGCGCATCATGCAAGGCGCCTTCGCGGCCGTCTGGCAGGTGGCCGAAGAGCACAAGGTCAGCCTGCGCACCGCCACCTTCATCGTGGCCTGCAAGCGCATCCTGCACGCCCGCGACCTGCGTGGCCTGTACCCCTGACTGGACCACATCCCCATGCAAGAGGCCCCGCGCTGCGGGGCTTTTTCATTGGAGCGTCTCTTTGATGGCCGGCAGTGCTGGCAGAGGCATGACCTCGATGCCTTCTTCGATCAGCTCCATCGCCACCTCGGGCGTGGTCTTGCCGCGGATGTTGCGCTGCTCGATCTCGCCGTGGTGCATGGCCCGGGCCTGGTCGGCAAACCGGTCGCCCACGTCTTCGGTCTGCGCCACCAGCTCACGCATGGCGCGCAGCCAGCGCGCCTGCAACTGGGTGCCGGGCGCAGCGTGGCCCAGAGCCACTTCCCCCTGCACGGGTGCCTCGGCGACGGCAGAGGCGCCCAAATTCAGGCGCGGAGCCGACAGCATTTTCCGAATCCCGGTGTGGCCACAGACGGGACAGGTCAGCAGTTCGCTCTCCAGCTGCTGCCGGAAATCGTCTTCGGAGGCAAACCAGCCCTCGAAATCGTGGCCGTGCTCGCACTGGAGGTTGAGGACCTTCATACCGCCATTATCGGGAAAGTGGCCGCCCGGTGGCGTCGACCCATTCAAGAACCCAGGCACCGCTGCGCACGTTCTGCAGCCACAAGGCGCCGATCAGCGTCTTGGAATCGATGATTTCGCCCAGGCGGCAGGACTCCAGCAGTTCGTCTGCGGTGCCCAGGATCACCTCGAGGAACTCGCCCTCGTCCAGTCGGCGCTCACCCGGTTCGAGGCCTCGCGCGAACCAGATGTCGATGCATTCGTCGGAATAGGCCACCGTCGGCGCCAGTCGGCCGGCAAATGCCCACTCGCGGGCGACATAGCCCGTCTCTTCCTGAAATTCTCGCTGCGCACAGGCCAGGCTGTCCTCGCCGGGGTCGCGCTTGCCGGCCGGAAACTCGATCAGCACCGAGCGCATCGGATGCCGGTACTGACGCTCCAGTACCACACGACCGTCGTCCAGCAGGCCGATGACCATGACGGCGCCCGGGTGCAACACGTATTCGCGCGTGGCCTCTCGTCCGGAGGGCAGCCGCACCGTGTCGCGCACCACATGCAGAAAATGACCCCGCATCAACTCGGCACGGGCCACCGGCGTTTCCCGCAGGTGCGTGTCATCGCCCATGATCAGCCGCGCCGGCGCATCAGGTAGCGATACACAAAGCCGGGGAAGGCGAAGGTCAGGAACAGCGAGGCCGTGGTCGCGTAGAACTCCCAGCCCTGCGGATAGATCTGACCGGCATGCTGCTCAAGGGCCAGGCCCAGACCACCGACCAGAAAGTACCAGACGACCAACTCCAAAAGGCGCCCCCAGAGGGGCTTGGGTTCCTGGCGAGGGCCGACCAGCATCCAGCGGTGGTTCACAAAAGGGAGGTTGGCGGCCACAAAGGCGGCGCCAAGCACCAGCCAGATCGAATAGCTAGGGTTCATCGGGGATATGAGGCAGGACAGGCGGGCAAGTTCACTCGTCCGACTTCAGCCGGTGAACATCGAAGACACGGCCTGGGCACACAGCGCCATCAGCCCACCCGGCACAATGCCCAGCACCAGCACCAGGCCTCCGTTGAGGGACAGCACCGAGCGCACATCGGCGCCGGCCTCAATGGCGGCTGTCTGGGTCGGTGCATCGAAGTACATGACCTTGACCAGGCGCAGGTAGTAGAAGGCGCCGACCAGCGACATCAGCACCGCAAACACGGCCAGGCCGACATAGAACGCGTCCGGCGAGGCCAACAAGGCCTGCAGCACCGCCAGCTTGGCATAGAAGCCCACCAGCGGCGGCACACCGGCGAGCGAAAACATGCAGATGGCCATCACGCCGGCGTACAGCGGGCTGCGCTGGTTCAGACCGGCCAGGTCCTGGATCTCTTCCGACTCGAAGCCGTCGCGGCTGAGCAGCAGAATGACGCCGAAGGTGCCCAGCGTGGTCAGCACATAGGTGACCACATAGAACATCGATGAGGCGTAGGCATTGGCCATGTTGCTGTCATCGCCCTGCACCACACCGGCCAGGAGGCCCAGCAGCATGAAACCCATCTGCGCAATGGTCGAGAAGGCCAGCATGCGCTTGAGGTTGGTCTGGGCAATGGCCGCCAGATTGCCCACCAGCAGCGAGGCCACTGCCAGCACGGCCAGCATCTGCTGCCAGTCGAAGGCCAGGGGCTGCATGCCCTCGACCAGCAGGCGGATCACGATGGCAAAGGCGGCCAGCTTGGGTGCGCCGCCGATCATGAGGGTGACCACGGTCGGGGCGCCGTGGTAGACGTCGGGCACCCACATGTGGAAAGGCACCACACCCAGCTTGAAGGCCAGGCCGGCCACCACAAAGACCAGACCCAGGGTCAGCACCTGCGGCGAGCCCTTGAGGGTCTCGGGGCCGCCCGCAATGGCCTGCATCACCGCCGCCAGATCAAGCGAACCGGTGGCGCCGTAGACCATGGACAGGCCATACAGCAGGAAGCCGCTGGCCAGGGCGCCCAGCACGAAGTACTTCATGGCCGCCTCGGTGGCCCGCAGATCGTCGCGGCGCAGCGCCACCAGCGCATAGGCCGAGAGGGTCAGCAGCTCCAGGCCGAGATAGATCACCAGGAAGTTGTGCCCCGAGATCATGACGAACATGCCGAGCAGGGAGAACAGGCCCAGGGTGAACAGCTCACCACCGCGCAGCATGTCCCGGCTGCCGGCATACGAACGGCCGTAGACCAGGGTGACCATCATGGCAATGGCGGCGAAACACTTGAGCCAGTTGCCCATGGGGTCGCTGACGATCATGCCACTCCAGCCGACGATGGTCTGGCCGGAGCTGGCGTACAGGCCCTGGAAGACGGCCACCACGGCCAGTGTCAGCAGGGTCAGTGCGTAGGTGGCGCCACGCAGCGGACTCTTGACCGCCAGGTCGAGCAGCGCGATCACACAGGCCATCACCAGCAACAGGATTTCCGGGTAGGCCGCGACCCAGCTGAGGTTGTCAATCATGTGGGGACTCTCTTGATGTCGGTGTGGCGTCGGCTCAGTTCAGCTTGGAAATGGCGACGTGGCGCAGCAGCTCGGCCACCGACGGATCCATCACGTCGGTGAAGGGCTTGGGATAGACCCCCATGAACAGCACCGCCACGGCCAGCACGGCCAGCACAAAAAACTCGCGCGAATTGATGTCGGTCAGCGCCTTGACATGGTCGTTGCCGACCGAGCCCAGGTAGACGCGCTTGAACATCCACAGCGAATAGGCGGCACCAAAGATCAGTGCCGACGCTGCGGCCAGACCCAGCCAGAAATTGGCCTTGACGGCGGCCAGGATCACCATCCACTCGCCCACAAAACCGGCCGTGCCCGGCAGGCCGCAATTGGCCATCACGAACAGCAGCGCAAACGCGGTGAAGTTGGGCATGGTGTTGACCACACCGCCGTAATCGGCAATCTCACGCGAGTGCACCCGGTCGTACAGCACCCCGATGGACAGGAACATGGCGGCCGAGACGAAGCCGTGGGCGATCATCTGCACGATGGCGCCCGAGACCCCCAGGTCGCTGAAGACGAAGAAACCCAGGGTCACAAAACCCATGTGCGCCACCGACGAATAGGCCACCAGCTTCTTCATGTCCTGCTGCACCATGGCCACCAGGCCGACGTAGATCACCGCCACCAGCGACAGGGTGATCATCAGCCAGGCCCATTCCTGCGAGGCATCGGGCGCGATCGGCAGCGAGAAGCGCAGGAAGCCGTAGGCCCCGAGCTTGAGCATGATGGCCGCCAGCACCGCCGAGCCGCCGGTGGGGGCCTCCACGTGCACATCGGGCAGCCAGGTGTGCACCGGCCACATCGGCACCTTGACCGCGAAGGCAGCAAAGAAGGCGAAGAACAGCAGCGTCTGGGCGGTCGACCCCAGCGGCAGCCGGTGCCAGGTCGCCAGGTCGAAGCTGTTGCCCGATTGCACGTACAGGTAGATCAGGGCCACCAGCATCAGCAGCGAGCCCAGCAGCGTGTACAGGAAAAACTTGAAGGCCGCGTAAATCTTGTTCGGGCCGCCCCAGATACCGATGATCAGGTACATCGGGATCAGCGTGGCCTCGAAGAACACGTAGAACAGCATCGCGTCCTGGGCGGAGAAGACGCCGATCATCAGGCCCGAGAGAATCAGGAACGCGCCCATGTACTGGTTCACGCGCTCGGTGATCACCTCCCAGCCGGCCACCACCACCACCACGGTGATGAAGGCCGTGAGCAACACCAGCCACAACGAAATGCCGTCCACACCCAGGTGGTAGTGGACATTGAAGGTGTCGATCCAGACGCTCTTCTCGACAAACTGCATCGCCGCCGAACCGACCTCGAAGCCGGTGTACAGGGGCACGGTGACGGCCAGTCCGGCGACCGCGCCCACCAGCGCGATCCAGCGGACCATGTGGGCCTGCTCGTCCCTCCCGAAGGCGAGCAGGACGACGCCGAAAAAGACCGGCGTCCAGATGGCAAGGCTCAGCAAACCCATTTGGTTTTTCCTCTTATTTGGCGAGCCAGACGAAGTACGTCATGAACAGCAGCACGCCAACAATCATCACCAGCGCGTAGTGGTACAGGTAGCCCGATTGCACGCGCCGCACCGCAGCGGCAATGGCACCGACGAGCTTCCAGCTGGCGTTGACGATGCCTCCCTCGATCAAACCCCGGTCTCCGCCCTTCCACAGGCCCACGCCCAGCGCACGCGCGCCACGGGCCAGCACGTTTTCGTTGAACCAGTCCATGTAGTACTTGTTTTCCATCACCGTGACGACCGGCCGGAAAGTGCGGGCAATGGCGGCCGGCAGGGCCGGATTGACCATGTACATGTACCAGGCGGTCAGCGCCCCACCCGCCGCCAGGTACAGCGGCGGTGTGAAGAAGGCGTGCGAGACCATGGCCAGGGGACCGTGGAAGATCTCGGCGAACTTGGCCATGGCCGGGTGGGCCTCGGTGTTGATGAAGATCGCATCGGCCAGGAAATCACCGAACAGCATGGGCTGGATGGTCAGGTAGCCGATGACCACCGAGGGCACGGCCAGCAGCAGCAGCGGCACCGTCACCACCCAGGGCGACTCGTGCGGCTTGCCGTCGCCATGGTGTCCATGGTCGTCGTGGTGGTCGTCGTGGTGGGCGTCCGGGTTCTGGTCGTAGCGCTCCTGGCCGTGGAAGACCAAGAAGTACAGGCGGAACGAGTAGAACGAGGTCACGAACACACCGGCCAGCACGGCCACATAGGCCAGGCCGCTGGCGGGCAGGTTGCTGAAATGCACCGCCTCGATGATCGAGTCCTTGGAATAGAAGCCGGCGAAGAACGGGGTGCCGATCAGGGCCAGCGTGCCCAGCAGCGAGGTGATCCAGGTGATGGGCATGTACTTGCGCACATTGCCCATCCAGCGGATGTCCTGGTTGTGGTGCATGCCCATGATCACCGAGCCGGCGGCCAGGAACAGCAGGGCCTTGAAGAAGGCGTGGGTCATCAGGTGGAACACCGCCACAGAATAGGCCGAAGCCCCCAGGGCCACGGTCATGTAGCCCAGCTGGGACAGGGTCGAGTAGGCCACCACCCGCTTGATGTCGTTCTGGATGATGCCCAGAAAGCCCATGAACAGCGCTGTCACGGCACCGACGATGAGGATGAAGTTCAGCGCGGTGTCCGACAGTTCGAACAGGGGTGACATGCGCGCCACCATGAAGATGCCGGCCGTCACCATGGTGGCGGCGTGGATCAGCGCCGAGATCGGGGTCGGGCCTTCCATGGAGTCGGGCAGCCACACGTGCAGCGGGAACTGGGCCGACTTGCCCATGGCGCCGATGAACAGGCAGATGCAGATGACGGTCACCAGCAGCCAGTCGGTGCCCGGGAAGCCCAGCGTGCCCAGCTGCTCGGCCTGGGCGAAGATCTCTGTGTAGTTGAGCGTGCCGGTGTAGGCCACGATCAGGCCGATGCCCAGGATGAAGCCGAAGTCACCGACCCGGTTGACCAGGAAGGCCTTCATGTTGGCGAAGATGGCGGTCGGCTTGTTGAACCAGAAGCCGATCAGCAGGTAGGACACCAGACCCACGGCCTCCCAGCCGAAGAACAGCTGCAGCAGGTTGTTGCTCATCACCAGCATCAGCATGGAGAAGGTGAAGAGCGAGATGTAGGCGAAGAAGCGGTTGTAGCCGGCGTCTTCCTCCATGTAGCCGATGGTGTAGATGTGGACCATCAGCGACACGAAGGTCACGACACACATCATCATGGCGGTCAGGCCGTCGACCATGAAGCCGATTTCCATCTTCAGGCCGCCGATCACCATCCATTCGTAGATGGTCTCGTTGAAGCGGGCACCGCCGATGACATCCTTGAGCGTCATGGCCGACAGGATGAAAGCCACCAGCACCCCGAGGATGGTGAAGGTGTGCGAGGTGCGGCGGCCAATGACGTTGCCACCGAAGGTGGTACCCAGGATACCGGCCAGTGCCGAGCCCACCAGCGGCGCCAGCGGAACGGCCAGCAGGGTGCTTGCAGAGAGGGTTGTGCTCATCTTCTTGCCTGTTCTTTTTGGGCCTCAACCCTTCAAGGTGTTCAGTTCCTCGACGCTGATGGACGAGCGGTTACGGAACAGCAGCACCAGGATCGCCAGGCCGATCGCCGACTCGGCGGCGGCCACGGTCAGGATGAAGAACACGAACACCTGCCCGTGCATGTCGCCCAGGTAGTGAGAGAAGGCCACGAAGTTCATGTTGACCGCCAGCAGCATCAGCTCGATGGCCATCAGCAGCACGATCAGGTTGCGGCGGTTCAGAAAGATGCCGATGACCGACAGCGCGAACAGGATCGCGCCGACGGAAAGAAAATGTCCCAATGTGAGGCTCGTCATGCCTTGCCCTCTTCCGGATTCGGGGCCGCTTCGGCGGCCTTCTGGGTGGCGGCCATGGGCACCACCACCAGGCGCTCACTGGCCTTGACCTTGACCTGCAGGCCGGGGTTGATGGCCTTGCTGTCCTTGCGCTGGCGCAGCGTCAGGGCGATGGCGGCCACCATGGCCACCAAGAGGATGACTGCGGCCACCTGGATCGGATACAGGTATTCGGTGTAGAGCAGCAGACCCAGCGCCGCGGTGTTCGATGGGGCATCGGCCGCCATGTCGGGCGCCTGCACGGCGATGTTGGGAAAGCCGATCCAGAGCACCGCGATCAATTGCGCCGCCACCACCGCGCCGATGGCCGCGGCGATCGGGAAGTGCTGCCAGAACGCCCAGCGGTCGCCCTCGAACTTGATGTCCAGCATCATCACCACGAACAGGAACAGCACCATCACCGCGCCCAGGTAGACCAGCACCAGGGTCAGGCCCAGGAACTCGGCCTTGAGCAGCAGCCACAGCGCGGCGGCCTGCGAGAAGGCCAGCATCAGGTAGAGGGCCGCGTGCACGGTGTTGCGCGCGGTGATGACGCGAAAGGCTGCAAACAGCAGCACCGCGGCAAACAGGTAGAAAAAGCCGGTGGTGAAATCCATGGGAATCCGTGCGGTGGCGTGGGTCGGCAGTCGTCTTCAGCGGTACTTCGCATCGGCCGCCTTGGCTGCCGCGATTTCGCTTTCGTAGCGGTCACCCACGGCCAGCAGCATCTCCTTGGTGAAGTAAAGATCGCCACGCTTTTCGCCGTGGTATTCGAGGATGTGGGTCTCGACAATGGCATCCACCGGGCAGGCCTCTTCGCAGAAACCACAGAAAATGCATTTGGTCAGGTCGATGTCGTAGCGGGTGGTGCGACGCGTGCCGTCCTCGCGCTCGCCAGCCTCGATGGTGATGGCCATGGCCGGGCAGACCGCCTCGCACAGCTTGCAGGCGATGCAGCGCTCTTCGCCGTTTTCATAACGGCGCTGGGCGTGCAGGCCGCGAAAACGCGGTGACAGCGGCGTCTTTTCTTCCGGAAACTGCACCGTCACCTTGCGGCGCAGGGCGTAGCGGCCCGTCAGGGCCATGCCCTTGAAAAGTTCGACGAGCAGGAAGCTCTTGAAGAAGTCGCGCAGCGAAAACGGGGCAACAGCGGTGTGGGACATGCTCATGGCCTCCTCACGTCCAGATGTTCCAGGGAGACTTCATCAGGGCGCCGACCAGCAGCAGCCAGATGAGGGTCACGGGAATGAAGATCTTCCAGCCCAGACGCATGATCTGGTCGTAGCGGAAGCGCGGGAAGGTGGCGCGGATCCAGATGAACAGGGACACCACAAAGAAGGTCTTGATGCCCAGCCAGATCCAGCCGGGGATGAAGTCGAGCGCGGCCACCGGTGGCAGCCAGCCCCCGAGGAACATCAGCACCGCCAGGATGGACACCAGCCACATGCTGGCGTATTCAGCCAGGAAGAAAATGGCAAAACCCATGCCCGAGTACTCGACCATGTGCCCGGCCACGATCTCGGCCTCGCCCTCGACCACATCGAAGGGGTGCCGGTTGGTCTCGGCCACGCCGGAGATCAGGTAGACCATGAAGATGGGCAGCAGAGGCAGCCAGTTCCAGGACAGGAAGTCGAGGCCCATGTCGGCGCCCATGCCGCGCGCCTGCGAGGCGACGATCTCGCCCAGGTGCAGGCTGCCGGCAGTCATGACCACCACCAGGAAACAGAAGCCGATGGCGATCTCGTAGCTCACCATCTGGGCCGAGGCACGCAGCGCCCCCAGAAAGGCGTATTTGGAGTTGGACGCCCAGCCGGCGATGATCACGCCGTAGACCTCGATCGAGGTGATGGCCAGGATGACCAGCAGACCGGCGTTGACGTTGGCGATCACCGCTTCGGGGCCAAAAGGAATGGCGACCCAGGCGGCCAGAGCCGGCATGATGGCCATGATCGGGCCCAGCCGGAACAGGCCGCGGCTGGCGGCCGTCGGGTTGATCAGCTCCTTGGTCAGCAGCTTGACGGCATCGGCGATGGGCTGCAGCAGACCGAAAGGCCCGACCCGGTTCGGGCCGATGCGCACCTGCATGAAGCCCAGCAGCTTGCGCTCCCAGAGCGTGAGGTAGGCCACCGCGCCCATCAGCGGTGCCAGCACGGCCACGATCTTGATCAGGCCCCAGATGACCGGCCAGGCCGCCGAGGTCCACCACGCGGCGTTGATCAGGCCGAGACCGCCGTTGTAGAAGGCGTCAATCATGCGTGCACTCCTTCGGCTTCAACGACCGTCCGGGCATCGCGCGTCTGCTGCAAGGCCGGTGCACGACGCACCAGGCCATCGAGCTGGTAGATCGGGGCCACACAGGGGCGCACCCGAGCCGGGTTGAGATCGGCCCCGGCCGGACCGACACCGGCGTCGGCGTTCGACAGACGGGCGGCATCGACCCGCTCGCCGGCAGCAACGCCTGGCAAGGCAGACGCCAGCACCGCCTGCGACGACTCGGCATCAAAGCCGGGCAGGCCCAGCAGGTTGCCCAGCACCCGCAGCACCTTCCAGCCCGGACGGGTTTCGCCCAGCGGACGCACCACAGCACTGAAGGATTGCAGGCGGCCCTCGGCATTCACGAAGGAACCCGAGGTCTCGGTGAACGGCGCGATGGGCAGCAGCACGTCGCTGATGTCCATATTGGCCTTGAAAGGACTGAGCGTGACCACCATGCCTGCGCCCTGCAGACCCGTAGCACCGGCGGCACTGTCGTGCACGGGCTCGGTATTCAGCAGGATGGCCGCCTTGAGCGCCCCACCCAGCATCTGCCCGGCGTGCAGGCCGCCCTGCCCCGGCAGCCCGCCCACAAGCTGTGCGCCGACCGTGTTGGCCGCCTCGGTGAGGTAGCCCACCGTGGCACCGGTCTGCTGACCGATCCAGTTGGCCACGCTCAGCAGGCTGGACGCCTTCTCGTGGTGTGCAGCCGCGTTGCCCAGCAGGATGGCCTTGTGCTCGCCGCCCATCAGCGCGCGGGCGATGGCCCGGTTCGTTTCGTTGACCTCACCGGCCACCGGCGTCTGCAGCCCGGCCTCAGCCGCCACCGCAGCGGCGATACCCGCCAGGGCCGCGACCCAGACGCTGGCGTCGGCCTGCACCGAAGCGGCCAGAGGCGTGGCCCAGTCCTCGTCGCGGTCGGCGAGGCGGAACAGCTGGGCTCCGTGGCGCACGGCCTGTCGGATGCGCTGCGCGAACAGCGGATGGTCCTTGCGCAGACTGGAACCCACCACCAGCACGCGCTGCAGCTGCGAGAGCGAGGCGATCGACCGACCCAGCCAGCGCGCCTTGCCGCCGGGCAGGACGTTGTCGAACGCGGCATGGCGCAGGCGGCTGTCGATGTTCTGGCTGCCCAGGCCCCGCACCAGTGCCCCGGCCAAGGCCAGCTCTTCCACCGAGCTGTGCGGGCTGGCCAGCAGCCCGATGGCGCCGGCACCGTGCTCGGCCTTGACCTGCCTGAGGCCGTTGGCCACGTACTCGAGCGCAGTCTGCCAGTCGACGGTTTTCCATTCGCCGCCCTGCTTGAGCATGGGCTGGGTCAGTCGTTCGTCGCTGTTGAGCGCTTCGTAGGAGAAGCGATCCCGGTCGGCGATCCAGCACTCGTTGACAGCCTCGTTCTCCAGCGGCACCACGCGCATGACGCGATGGTTCTTGACCTGCACGATCAGGTTGGCACCGGTCGAATCGTGCGGGCTGACGCTCTTGCGGCGCGAGAGTTCCCAGGTACGGGCGCTGTAACGGAACGGCTTGCTGGTCAGGGCACCGACCGGGCAGATGTCGATCATGTTGCCGGAGAGTTCGGAGTCCACCGATGCCCCGACAAACGACTCGATCTCGGCGTGCTCGCCGCGGTGCGACATGCCCAGCTCCATGACGCCGGCGATCTCCTGGCCAAAGCGGACGCATCGGGTGCAGTGGATGCAGCGGCTCATCTCTTCCATGGAGATCAGGGGCCCCACGTTCTTGTGGAACACGACGCGCTTTTCTTCCTGGTAGCGCGAGGCGCCTCCGCCATAACCGACGGCCAGGTCCTGCAGCTGGCATTCCCCCCCCTGGTCGCAGATCGGGCAGTCCAGCGGGTGGTTGATGAGCAGGAACTCCATCACCGACTGCTGGGCCTTGATGGCCTTATCGCTCTTGGTGCGTACGATCATGCCCTGGGTCACGGGCGTGGCGCAAGCCGGCATGGGCTTGGGCGCCTTCTCCACGTCAACCAGGCACATGCGGCAGTTGGCCGCGATGGACAGCTTCTTGTGGTAGCAGAAGTGCGGAATGTAGGTGCCTGCCTTTTCGGCCGCATGCATCACCATGCTGCCGGCGGGCACTTCCACCTTCTGGCCGTCGAGTTCGATTTCAACCATAACGTGTTCCGATATCAGGCGGAGGCTGCGGCGTCGGCCTTGATCATGGCCGCGAACTCATGCCGGAAATGCTTGAGCATGGCGCGCACCGGCATGGCCGCCGCGTCACCCAGCGCACAGATCGTGCGGCCCATGATGTTGCCCGCGACGTTGTCCAGCAGGTCCAGGTCGGCAGGGCGCCCTTCGCCGCGCTGGATGCGGTCGACCAGACGCCAGAGCCAGCCGGTGCCTTCGCGGCAAGGGGTGCACTGACCGCAGGACTCGTGCATGTAGAAGTAGGACAGGCGCTTGAGCGACTCGACCATGCAGCGGCTGTCGTCCATGACGATGACCGCGCCCGAACCCAGCATCGACCCCGCCTTGGAAATCGAGTCGTAGTCCATGGTGCACTCCATCATGATGTGGGCCGGCAGCACGGGCGCCGACGAACCACCGGGAATGACCGCCTTGAGCTGGCGACCGGTACGCACGCCCCCGGCCAGTTCGAGCAGCTTGGCGAATGGCGTCCCCATGGGCACCTCGTAGTTGCCCGGCAGGTTCACGTCACCACTGACGGAGTAGATCTTGGTGCCACCGTTGTTCGGCTTGCCAATCTCCAGGTAGGCATCGCCGCCGTGGCGGATGATCCAGGGCACCGCCGCGAACGTCTCGGTGTTGTTGATGGTGGTCGGCTTGCCGTAGAGGCCGAAGCTGGCCGGAAACGGTGGCTTGAACCGGGGCTGCCCCTTCTTGCCTTCCAGCGATTCCAGCAGGGCGGTTTCTTCGCCGCAGATGTAGGCACCGAAGCCGTGGTGGGCATGCAGCTGGAACGAGAATTTCGAGCCCAGGATGCCCTGGCCCAGGTAACCGGCGGCGCGGGCCTCATCGAGCGCGGCCTCGAAACGCTCGTAAACCTCGAAGATCTCGCCGTGGATGTAGTTGTAGCCGACGCTGATGCCCATGGCGTACGCCGCGATCGCCATGCCCTCGATGACGATGTGCGGGTTGTACATCAGGATGTCGCGGTCCTTGCAGGTGCCGGGCTCGCCCTCGTCCGAGTTGCACACCAGATACTTCTGGCCGGGGAACTGTCGCGGCATGAAGCTCCACTTCAGGCCGGTGGGGAAACCGGCGCCGCCACGGCCGCGCAGGGCCGATTCCTTGACCGCCGCAATGACCTCGTCCTGGGTCATGCCGGGGCCGCCGTCCTGCCCGAGGAGGATCTTGCGCAGCGCCTGGTAGCCGCCGCGCGCCTCGTAGTCCTTGAGCGACCAGTTGCTGCCGTTCAGGCCGGCGTAGATCTGCGGATCGATGTGGCGGTCGTGGAAGCAGGTCTGCACGCCGGTGGCGCGAAACTGCGAAATCACCTGTTGCGCATTCATGCCTGGCCCTCCGCGGCCTTGAGACCATCGACCAGCTGGTCCAGCTTGTCGTGGCTCATGAAGCTGCACATGTTCCGGTCGTTGACCAACATCACCGGCGCATCGGCACAGGCGCCCAGGCACTCACACTGCTGCAGCGTGAACAGGCCGTCGGCGGTGGTACCGCCCATGGCGACACCCAGCCTTTGCGCCAGGTGGGCCAGTGCTTCGTTGCCACCCCGCAGCTGACATGGCAGGTTCGTGCAGACATTGAGCTTGTACTTGCCCACCGGCTGCTGGTTGTACATGTTGTAGAAGGTCGTGACCTCATGCACCGCCATGGGCGCCAGGCCCAGGTAGCCGGCCACCGCCAGTTCCGCCTCGCGGCTGACCCAGCCCTGCTCCTGCTGCACGATGGACAGGCAGGCCATGACGGCCGACTGCGCCTGCTCGGCCGGGTACTTGGCGACCTCGCGCGCGAAACGCGCGCGCGTGGCGTCGGACAGCACCATGGCCTGGACAGGCCCGGTGGTGGGGGAGGTGTGACTCATCGGTCGATCTCTCCGAAAACGATGTCCATGGTGCCGATGATGGCCACCGCATCGGCCAGCATGTGGCCGCGCGCCATCTCATCCAGCGTGGCCAGGTGCGCAAAGCCGGGCGCCCGGATCTTCAGGCGGTAGGGTTTGTTGGCGCCGTCGCTGACCAGGTAGATGCCGAATTCTCCCTTGGGGTGTTCGACAGCCGCATAGGCCTCGCCCTCGGGCACGTGAAAACCTTCGGTGAAAAGCTTGAAGTGGTGGATCAGCTCTTCCATGCTCGACTTCATCGCTTCACGCGAGGGCGGTGCCACCTTGTGGTTGTCGGTGATCACCGGACCCGGGTTGGCCTTCAGCCACTGCACACACTGCTGGATGATGCGGTTGGACTGCTTCATCTCCTCCATGCGGACAAGATAGCGGTCGTAGGTGTCACCGGTCTTGCCGACCGGGATGTCGAAGTCCATGCGGTCGTACACGTCGTACGGCTGCTTCTTGCGCAGGTCCCAGGCGATGCCGGAGCCGCGCAGCATGGGTCCGGTCATGCCCAGGTTCAGCGCCCGCTCGGGCGGCACCACGCCAATGCCCACGGTGCGCTGCTTCCAGATGCGGTTGTCGGTCAGCAGCGTGTGGTACTCGCTCAGGTACCTGGGGAAGCGCTGGGTGAAGTCGTCGATGAAGTCCAGCAGCGAGCCCTGGCGGTTCTTGTTCAGCTCTTCCATGGCCCGCGCGTTGCGGATCTTGCTGTGCCTGTACTGCGGCATGCTGTCCGGCAGGTCGCGATAGACCCCGCCCGGACGGAAGTAGGCCGCGTGCATGCGGGCGCCGGAGACCGCCTCGTACATGTCGAACAGGTCTTCGCGCTCGCGGAAGGCATAGATCAGGATGGTCGAGCTGCCGCAGTCGTTGCCATGCGAGCCCAACCACATCAGGTGATTCATGATGCGGGTGATCTCGCTGAACATCACGCGGATGTACTGCGCGCGGATCGGCACCTCGATGCCCAGCAGCTTCTCGATCGCCAGGCAATAGGCGTGCTCGTTGCACATCATGGACACGTAGTCCAGCCGGTCCATGTAGGGCAGCGACTGGATGAAGGTCTTGTGCTCGGCCAGCTTCTCGGTGGCGCGGTGCAGTAGGCCGATGTGCGGGTCGGCACGTTGCACGACCTCGCCGTCCAGCTCCAGCACCAGGCGCAGCACGCCGTGGGCCGCCGGGTGCTGCGGACCGAAGTTCAGGGTGTAGTTCTTGATTTCAGCCATGGGGTGATTCCGCCTCGGGCGCGTGCCCTCAGTGCAGCCCTCCGTAGTTGTCTTCACGGATCACCCGCGGCGTGATCTCGCGCGGCTCGATGCTCACCGGCTCGTAAACCACCCGCTGGCGCTCGGCGTCATAGCGCATCTCGACGTGACCGGACAGCGGGAAGTCCTTGCGGAAGGGGTGGCCGATGAAGCCGTAGTCGGTCAGGATGCGGCGCAGGTCCTCATGCCCTTCGAACACGATGCCATACAGGTCGAAGGCCTCGCGCTCGTACCAGTTGGCGCTGTTCCAGAGACCATTGACCGACGGCAGCACCGGAAAGTCGTCGTCGGGGCAGAACACGCGCACGCGCACGCGCTGGTTCAATGAAACCGACAGCAGGTGGCTGACGGCGGCAAAACGCGGGCCGTCCCAGCGCCCATCGCCGTAGTCGGAATAGTCCATGCCGCACAGGTCCACGAGTTGCTCGAATCGGGCCTCGGGTGCGTCACGCAGAGCCTGCATCACGCCCAGGTAATGATCGGCACCCACGGTGACGGTGACCTCATCGCGTTCGAGGCTGACCGATTGCACCCGCTCACCCAGCAGAGCGGTCAGGGTCTGCTGCAGGTCCTGCGGGCGCGTGGCGTACGTGATGGCGGCGTCACTCATGATCCGTCTTCCTGGTGAGATGGGCGCGCAAGGGGCGCTCAGGCCCGCGCAATGGTGTGGGTGCGGCGGATCTTCTGCTGAAGCTGCATGATCCCGTACAGCAGGGCCTCTGCGGTGGGCGGGCAGCCCGGGACGTAGACATCGACCGGCACGATGCGGTCGCAGCCGCGCACGACCGAATAGCTGTAGTGGTAATAGCCGCCGCCATTGGCGCAGGAGCCCATGGACAACACCCAGCGCGGCTCGGCCATCTGGTCGTACACCTTGCGCAGCGCCGGTGCCATCTTGTTGCACAGGGTGCCAGCGACGATCATGAGATCCGACTGGCGCGGGCTGGCACGGAAAACCTCGGCGCCGAAACGCGCCAGATCGTAGCGGGCGGTGGCCGCGTGCATCATCTCGACCGCGCAACAGGCCAGGCCAAAGGTCATGGGCCACAACGAGCCGGTCTTGGCCCAGTTCACCACCGAGTCGTAGCTGGTGGTGACAAAACCTTCCTTGAACACACCTTCAATCATGAAACGCTCCGGTACGCCATGCGGTGGCGCCTGCCATCACTCCCAGTCCAGGGCACCCTTTTTCCACTCGTAGGCAAAACCGACGGTGAGGATGGCCAGGAAGACCACGCCCGCGACAAAACCGGTCATGCCGATGTCGGAGAAGGCGACGGCCCAGGGAATCAGGAAGGCAATCTCGAGGTCGAACAGGATGAAGAGGATGGCCACCAGGTAGTAGCGCACATCGAACTTCATGCGGGCGTCTTCAAAGGCCTCGAAGCCGCATTCGTAGGGAGAGTTCTTTTCCGCGTCGGGGCGGTTGGGACCCAGGATGTAGCCCAGCACCTGAGGGATGATCCCGACGGCAATGCCCACCAGAATGAACAAAAGCACGGGGAGGTACTGTTCCAGGCTCATCATGGGCATTGTTCCGGAGACATGGCGCCGGGCCATGCTGGTCTTTTGTCTGGTGCCGACGGCGAGACTCGAACTCGCACAGCTTTCGCCACTACCCCCTCAAGATAGCGTGTCTACCAATTTCACCACGTCGGCTGGGTTTTGTTGCCCGGCTCACCGCTATGGCGTGAGCTGACTGGACAACCATAAGAGTTTACCCTGAAACACCCCGTCTTTCGAGCGAAAGCCTGGGAATTTCCAAGGATCCAGGTCGGGTTGCTGCACAGCAACATCCCGACCGTCGGGCAAGACCGGGCGCCGGGACGCCGTGGCTCACTGACCCGGGATCTGGGCGGCGCCTGCGGGGGCCTGCGTGCTGCCTTCAGCCGGTGCTGGCACCGCAGCCGGTTCGCCCGCGGGAATCGACGTCGCCGGCGTGGCGGGTGCGGCACCTTCGAGCACGCTGCCCGAACTGGGTGCCTCGCGCAAGTTGCCGAAATAGGCCAGACCCAGTGTCGATGCCAGAAACACGGTCGCTAGCACACCGGTGGTGCGCGACAGGAAGTTGGCACCGCCACTGGCGCCGAACAGGCTGGCAGAGCCAGCGCCGCCGCCTCCGAAAGCGGCACCGGCGTCAGCACCTTTCCCGTGCTGCATCAGGATCAGGCCGATCATGGCCAGGGCAGACAGCATCTGTACCGCCAGGAGTAGGGTCAGGAGGAAGTTCATGGAAATGGGACTCCGAAGTTGAAGGGCGCAGCGCTCAGGCGCAAGCCGCGATGATCTGCAGGAAATCGGGCGCTTTCAGGGACGCGCCGCCGATCAGTCCACCATCGATGTCGGGCTGGGCCAGCAGGCTGGCCGCATTCGCCGCGTTCATGCTGCCGCCGTAGAGGATGTGGACACGCTTGGGGTTGGTGGTGGCCGCTGCCAGCTGCGCGCGCAGCACCGCGTGCACCTGCTGGGCCTGCTCGGGCGTGGCAGTCTTGCCGGTGCCGATGGCCCAGACGGGTTCGTAGGCGACCACGATCTCGGTGATGCAGTGGCCCACGGTATGGATCACCGCGGCCAGCTGGCGCTTGACCACCATTTCGGTTTCGCCGGCCTCGCGTTGCTGCAGGGTTTCACCGACACAGACGATGGGCGTGACACCCGCCGCCAGGGCCCGCTGCGCTTTGGCCGCAACCAGTTCGTCGGTCTCGCCATGGTACTGGCGGCGCTCGCTGTGGCCGACGATGGCATAGCGGCAACCGAAATCGCGCAGCATGGCGGCGCTGATCTCGCCGGTGTAGGCCCCTTGCTCGTGCGCTGAAACATCCTGAGAACCCCAGTCGATGGGGCTGCCCTTGAGCAGCGACTGCAGCTGGGCCAGGTAGGGCGCAGGCGCGCACAGGGCAATGTCACAGGCAGGCGTAGCCAGGCCTTCGAGCATGGCCTTCACCAGGCTTTCATTGGCGGCCAGGCCACCATTCATCTTCCAGTTGCCGGCAATCAGTTGGCGGGTCATATCGGTGTTCCGGTGATGTTCAGGACCAGGTCAGCACGATCTTGCCGATGTGCTGGTTGGTTTCCATCAGGGCGTGGGCATCGGCAGCACGGGCGGCGTCGAAGGTGCTGTGGATGACGGGCTTGATCTTCCCCTGCTCCAGCAGCGGCCAGACCTTCTCGCCCAGCGAACGGGCAATGGCGGCCTTGAAGGCCACCGGGCGAGGACGGAGGGTGGAGCCGGTGATGTGCAGGCGCCGGCGCAGCACCAGACCCGCATTGAAGCTGGCATTGACCCCGCCCTGCACGGCGATGATGACCAGGCGACCGTCTTCGGCCAGGCACTCGACCTCACGCGCCACATAGTCGCCAGCGACCATGTCGAGAATGACATCCACGCCCTTGCCGCCCGTCAGCTCCCGGGCCACGGCAGAAAAGTCCTGGCTGCGGTAGTTGATGGCGTGATCGGCGCCCAGCTGCCGGCAGGCGGCACATTTGTCGTCACTGCCGGCGGTGGCGATGACGGTGGCACCGAAGGCCTTGGCCATCTGGATGGCGGTGACGCCGATGCCGCTGGTGCCGCCCTGGATCAGCAGGGTTTCGCCCGGTTGCAGACGCCCCCGGTCGAACACATTGCTCCAGACGGTGAAGAAGGTCTCGGGCAGGGAAGCGGCCTGCACGTCATCGAAGCCGGCCGGCACGGGCAGGCACTGGCCCACCGGGGCCACACACCAGGCGGCATAACCGCCACCGGCCACCAGCGCGCAGACGCGATCGCCCACCGACAGGCCGGCTTCGGCCATGGCTGCGCTGTCACCCGACTCAATGACACCCGCCACTTCCAAGCCCGGCAGGTCGGAGGCCCCGGGGGGTGGCGGATAGGCGCCACTGCGCTGCAGCACGTCGGGCCGGTTGACACCGGAGGCAGCCACGCGGATGAGCACCTCGCCAGCCCCGGCCACGGGGACCGGGCGCTGCGTCAGGCGCAGTACCTCCGGGCCACCGAAGCTGCCAATCTCGACTGCGGACATCTGGGACATGACCACGCGCAGGTGCTTACTGCTGTTGCTGCTGCTGGGCTTCGGCGGCGTTGCCACCGTTGCGGTCGAGCAGTGCCTTCATGGACAGCTTGACACGGCCCTTCTCGTCGGTCTCCAGCACCTTGACCTTGACGATCTGACCTTCCTGCAGGTAGTCGGTGACCTTCTCGACGCGCTCATGCGCGATCTGGCTGATGTGCAGCAGACCGTCTTTGCCCGGCAGCAGGTTGACCAGGGCACCGAAGTCCAGGATCTTGGTGATCGGGCCTTCGTAGACCTTGCCCACCTCGACTTCGGCGGTGATCTCGGCGATGCGGCGCTTGGCTTCTTCGGCCTTGGCACCGTCGGTAGAGGCGATGGTGATGGTGCCGTCTTCACCGATGTCGATCTGGGTGCCGGTCTCTTCGGTCAGCGCGCGGATGGTGGCGCCACCCTTGCCGATCACGTCGCGGATCTTCTCGGGGTTGATCTTCATGGTGTACAGGCGCGGCGCGAAATCGGAGATCTCGGTCTTGGCCTCGCCCATGGCTTCCTGCATCTTGCCCAGGATGTGCATGCGCGCTTCCTTGGCCTGGGCCAGGGCCACCTGCATGATCTCTTTGGTGATGCCCTGGATCTTGATGTCCATCTGCAGCGCGGTCACGCCGTTGGTGGTGCCGGCCACCTTGAAGTCCATGTCGCCCAGGTGGTCCTCGTCACCCAGGATGTCGGTCAGCACCGCAAAGCGGTTGCCTTCCTTGATCAGGCCCATGGCGATGCCGGCCACGTGCGCCTTCATGGGCACGCCGGCGTCCATCAGCGCCAGGCAGCCGCCGCAGACCGAGGCCATGGACGAGGAGCCGTTGGATTCGGTGATTTCGGACACCACGCGGATGGTGTAGGGGAACTCGTCCTTGGGCGGCAGCGCGGCGATCAGGGCACGCTTGGCCAGCCGACCGTGGCCGATTTCGCGGCGCTTGGGGCTGCCCACGCGACCGGTTTCGCCGGTGGCGAACGGAGGCATGTTGTAGTGCAGCATGAAGCGGTCTTCGAACTCGCCGGCCAGCGCGTCGATGCGCTGGGCGTCGCGATCGGTGCCCAGGGTGGCGATCACCAGCGCCTGGGTTTCACCCCGGGTGAACAGGGCCGAACCGTGGGTGCGCGGCAGCACGCCGTTGCGGATCTCGATGGCGCGCACGGTGCGGGTGTCGCGGCCGTCGATGCGGGGCTCGCCGGCCAGGATCTGACCACGCACGATGGCGGCTTCGATGTTGAACAGCAGACCCTCGACGGCCACGCCATCAAAAGCCACGCCCTCGGCCTTCAGGCCATCCATGACGGCGGCGTAGGCTTCGCGGCAGGCCTGGGTGCGGGCCTGCTTGTTGCGGATCTGGTAGGCGGTCTCGAGCTTGGCCTTGCCCAGGGCTTCGACCTTGGCGATCAGCGGCTCGTCCTTGGCGGGCGGCTGCCAGTCCCACTCGGGTTTGCCGGCGTCACGCACCAGCTCGTTGATGGCGGCGATGGCGATGTTGCCCTGTTCGTGGCCGAACACCACGGCGCCCAGCATGATCTCTTCGGACAGCTGGTCGGCTTCGGACTCGACCATCAGCACGGCGGCCTGGGTACCGGCCACCACCAGGTCCATCGAGGAGTTCTTGCGCTCGGTCTGGCCGGGGTTCAGCACATATTGGCCGTTGATGTAACCCACGCGGGCCGCGCCGATCGGACCGTTGAACGGGATGCCGGACACAGACAGGGCCGCCGAGGTGGCGATCATGGCGGCGATGTCGGCATCAACTTCGGGGTTGAGCGACAGGGTGTGGATGACCACCTGCACTTCGTTGAAGAAACCGTCCGGAAACAGCGGGCGGATCGGACGGTCGATCAGGCGGCTGGTCAGGGTTTCAAACTCGCTGGGGCGGCCTTCGCGCTTGAAGAAGCTGCCGGGAATCTTGCCGGCGGCATAGGACTTTTCGAGGTAGTCGACGGTCAGGGGGAAGAAGTCCTGGCCAGCCTTGGCTTCCTTGCGGGCCACCACGGTGGCCAGCACCACGGTGCCCTCCATGTCCAGCAGCACAGCGCCGGTGGACTGACGGGCGACTTCGCCGGTTTCCATGCGGACCGTGTGCTGGCCCCACTGGAAGGTTTTGGTGACTTTGTTGAACATGGTCATGTGATGCTCCTGCTGTTGTTCAGGGGATGGAACGCATGGGCTGCGTCCGGGGCCTGGAGCCGTCGAGGGCAGAACACGATGCCATTCCAGCGGGGCTGGGCCCGTGACTCAGGCCCGTTGGAATGACACAGCTTCGATCTGCGCGACGCGGTTTCCGGGTTAAAAAAGCGCAAAACGCCTGAGCCAGCGAACCAACTCAGGCGTCGAGCACATCAGCGCGGGGCCAATTACTTGCGCAGGCCCAGTTTCTGGATCAGGGCGACGTAGCGGTCGGCGTCCTTGGACTTGAGGTAGTCCAGCAGCTTGCGACGGCGGCTGACCATCTTGAGCAGGCCACGGCGACCGTGGTGGTCCTTCTTGTGCTCTTTGAAATGGGGGGTCAGTTCGTTGATGCGGGCGGTCAGAATGGCCACCTGCACTTCGGGGCTGCCGGTGTCGTTGGCGGCACGGGCGTTGGCCGCAATGACTTCGGCCTTGACGGATTGAGCGATCATGGTTGATTCCGGTAATGGGACGGGCGCCCCGCCGCAGCCAGCCCTGGCTTCGCCGATGAACTCCGGCTCGCTCAGGACGCCGCAACGGGCGTGATTGCCGAGCATCCGAGCCATCGGACGTCACAGCAACCCATCATTATAGCGCAGCCTGCGTCTGCTGGCATGGCAAGCTGACAGATCCGGCCGGCCTGCGGGCCACGATGAAGACCCGGATGTCCTTGCCTCTGGTGCCGTGGCGCTCGACCGCCTCGATGATCAGGCCGTGGCGGAGCATCGTGGCCTGCAATTGCGCTGCGTCGAAGCACAGCACGTGCGGCGCCTTGCCGATGGCGCGCATCAGCGGCAGGGCCAGCCGCGGCACCAGCGGGTTCATCTCCTTGATGCAAGCGGTCTTGGAAATGAACAGCCCACCCGGCCGCAGCGCCTGCGCGGCCGCGTCAATGGCATGGTCCAGGTCGTCGACCAGGTGCAGCAGGTTGAAGGCCAGCACCGCATCCCAGGCACCCTGCCCGAACACCGGTGCGTCGGCATCGGCCACCGCAAAGCCCAGTTGCGGCATGGGCTGGGCGGCCAGCTTATCGCGGGCGATGGCAATCATTTCGGCCGACACGTCGGTGGCCAGCAGGCGGCGGGTGTGCGGTGCCAGCCGCAAGGCGGTGCTGCCGGTGCCACAGCCGATTTCCAGCACATCGTGGTTGGCAGACAGCAGGCCCTGCACCCGCTGCAGCGTGGCCTCGTAGCCCGGCAGGTCGGCGATCGGGTCGGCAGCGTACTTGCGCGCGATGCGGTCCCAGAAGCGGGCCTTGCGGGCCAGGGCGGCACTGACGGACGACAGGGCGGGCGACTCGACAGAGGCCGCGGCGGCGGACGAAGGACGGAGCATGGCGGGTGATGGATGAGGGCCGGGAGACAATGGACACCATGCTATCCATGCAAATGACTGCAGGGAATTGCGGTAAATTGCAGTCCACCTATACAGAAATGCATGGATAGCATCGACTGGAACCAGCTGCGCGCCTTTCTGGCCACTGCCCAGGCAGGATCGCTGTCAGGAGCGGCGCGCCAGCTGGGCCTGACGCAGCCCACCCTGAGCCGGCAGGTCGCGGCCATCGAGCAGCGTCTGGGTGTGACCCTGTTCGAGCGCGTCGGCAAGGGCCTCACACTCACCACCACCGGCCACGACCTGCTGGAGCACGCCCGTGCCATGGGTGCGGCCGCCGATGCCCTGGGCCTGGCAGCCAGCGGCCGTTCACAGGCCCTGGGCGGTGTGGTGTCGGTGTCGGCCAGTGACGCGGTGGCTACCTTCCTGCTGCCACCGCTGGTGCGGCGCCTGCGCGAGCAGGAGCCGGGCATTGCCATCGAGGTGATTGCGTCCAACGCGCTGAGCGACCTGTTGCGGCGCGAGGCCGACATCGCCATTCGCCACGTCAAGCCCGAGCAGCCCGAACTGATCGCGCGGCTGGTGCGCGAGGCCTCCGCCAGCTTCTACGCTTCCGAAGAGTGGGTCAGCCGGCACGGCCACCCCCGCACTGCGGCCGAGGCCGCCACCCTGCCCTTCATCGGCGCCGACCGCAGCGGCCAGTACCTGGGCTATCTGCAGGCCCATGGCCTGCCCGTGACCGAGGCCAGTTTCAGCAGCTATGCCGAACACTCGGTGGCCCACTGGGCGCTGGTGCAGCAGGGCATGGGCATCGGCGCCATGATGGATGAAATTGCGCGGAGCACAGCCAGCGTCGTGCGTGTGCTGGATGACGTGCCGCCGGTGCGCTTTCCGATCTGGCTGGTCAGCCACCGCGAGCTGCGTACCGCGCGCCGGATACGGGTGGTGTTCGAGGCGCTGGCAGAGGGGTTGGCGTAGCCGCGTCAGCCTTTCCGAAGCCACCCCGCCAGCCGCTCCACCCCCTCCTCCAGCCGCCGCAGGTCGCGGCTGGCGAAGCACCAGCGCAGCCAGCCGGCGCCTTCGTCGCCGAAGGCGCTGCCGGGGGCCAGGCCGAGGCCGGCTTCGCGGACCAGGCGTTTGGCTGTCTGCAGGCAGTCGGGGTGGCCGGGCAGGCGGAAAAAGGCATACATGCCGCCGCGCGGGCTGGCCAGTTCGACACCGGGCAGGGCCTGCAGGCGGGGTACCAGGGTGTCTCGGCAGTCTTTCAGGTGGGCCACCAGGGCGGGGGTGATCTCGTCGCTGTGCTGCAGGGCGACGGTGGCGGCGCGCTGCACGAACACCGGTGCACACGAGGTGTTGAACTCGATGAGCTTGCCGATGGCCGGGGTGAGTGCGGGCGGCAGCACCAGCCAGCCCAGGCGCCAGCCGGTCATCAGAAAACTCTTGGAGAAGCTGTGGGCGACGATGAGGCGGTCGTCGGGTTCAGCCACATCGAGGAAGCTGCTGGCGGCACCGTGGGGGGTGTCGTCGCCATAGTAGAGGCGCTCATAGACCTCGTCGGCCAGGATCCAGGTGCCGGTGCTTCGGCAGTGGTTCACGATGGCCTGCTGCTCGGTGCGGCTGAGTGTCCAGCCGGTGGGGTTGCTGGGGGCATTGACGATGAGCAGGCGGGTGGCCGGCGTGATGGCCTGCAGCAGGGCCGGCAGGTCGAGCGTCCAGGCGCCGGCCGACACGCTCAGCGGGAAGCTGTGGACACGGGCGCCCAGGATGGCCGGCTGGGCGGCGAGGTTGGGCCAGGCGGGGGTGACGACGACGACCTCGTCACCGGCATCGACCAGGGCCTGCGAGGCGAGCATGAGGCCGTTGACGCCGCCGGAGGTGACGGCGATGCGATCGAACAGGGCCAGGGTGGACAGGTGGCGGTGCAGGCTGTGGGTGTAGCCGGCGATGGCGTGGCGCAGCTCGGGCAGGCCGAGGTTGTGGGCGTAAAAGGTCTCGCCGGCGTTGAGCGAGGCGATGGCCGCCTGGCGGATCACCTCGGGGGTGACTTCATCGCTTTCGCCAAACCAGAAGCGCAGCACGCCCTCGCGGCCCATGCCTTCGTTGGCCACTTCGCGGATGCGCGATTCCTGCAGACCTGACACCACCTGGCGCATGCATTTCTCCTGGTTGAAGCCAGGAGTATGCCGGGGCGCGTGGCCCCGGCGCCGAACCGGCTGACTCAGGGGCGGCTCATCTGGCAGCTGTGCGGGTGTTCGGCCTGTTCGGGGCTGAGCTGGCGGATGACGCGGAAGCCATAGCCGGAGCCTTCGACATCGAACTTGACGCCAGGAGCGCCCTGGCGGTCCATGACGGCCACGCCCAGGGTTTGCTGCACCTGGTGGTCAGCCGCGCGCATGCGGGCGCGCTGGCCGGCCAGGGTGACGTCGGCCTGCTCCAGCGCGGCCGCGATGGCGCCGGCTTCCACGCGTCCGGCGCGCTCGATGGCCTGGGCCAGCGCCTCGATCATGAGCTGCATGCGCATGTGGACGTAGTCGTCGGCCGGGCTGGGGAAACGCTGGCGGAAGGCCTGGTAGAAGGCCTCGGACTCGGGCGTGGGCACGTTGGGGAACCAGTCGGCCACGGCAATGACCTTGCCGATGCCAGCCTCGCCCATGGCCGCCGGGGCGCCCAGGGCGTTGCCGTAGAAAGTGTAGAAGCTGCCGGTGAAGCCGACCTCGCGGGCGGCCCTGACCAGCAGGGTCAGGTCGTTGCCCCAGTTGCCGGTGAGCACGGCCTGGGCACCGCTGTTGCGGATCTTGGTGGCATAGGGCAGGAAGTCCTTGACGCGGGCCATGGGGTGCAGTTCGTCACCCACGATCTGGATGTCGGGCCGTTGCGTGGCCAGTTGCTGGCGGGCTTCGCGCAGCACCGCCTGACCGAAGCTGTAGTCCTGGCCGATGAGGTAGATGCGCTTGAGGTCACGGTCTTCTCGCAGCACGCTCATGAGCGCGGTCATGCGCATATCGGCATGGGCATCGAAACGGAAATGCCAGTAGTTGCATTTCTCGTTGGTCAGCACCGGGTCGACCGCCGAGTAGTTGAGGAAGACCATGCGGCGCTGGGGCTCGCGCACGTTGTGGCGGCTGATGGCCTCGATGAGGGCACTCGCGGTGGCCGAGGAATTGCCCTGGGCCACGATGCGGATGCCGCGGTCGACCGCCGAGCGCAGGGCGGACATGGCCTCTTCGGCCTGACCCTTGCTGTCGAAGCGTTCGATAAGCAGCGGGCGGGCGCCCCCTTCGGACGCCGGCAGCTTCACACCACCGCGGGCATTGACCCGTTCGGCGGCCCAGACCAGGTTGCGGAACACAGCCTCACCGGTGTTGGCGAACGGGCCTGAGAGGCCCTCGATCATGGCGATGCGGATGGGCTCGCCCTGGGGCGGTGTGGGCTGGGCGTGCAGTGGCACCGCGGCGAGCAGGCCCAGGGCCAGAGACAACAGGCTGCGGCGGGCGCGGCCGAAGGAAAGCAGATACATGAAAACGATCTCCGGAACAGGCCGGGCGGCCGGGTGGGTCGCCCGCAAAGGTCACCGGCACCTGTCGCGCCGGTGACGGGAGTGCGGAGTGTAATTCATAATTACAACCACATCTCCCCCCGGGTATTGAGGGGTCAGGTGCTCGCAGGTTCCAGATCGGCCGGGGGCCAGCCCGCCGGCACACCAAATCGGAGGGCGGCGCCGCCCGCCGGGTCCGGCAGACCGGCCTGGGCCCGCAGGCCCGCCGCCAGCGCGATCATGGCGCCGTTGTCGGTGCACAGGTGCAGCTCGGGATAATGCACGCGCACACCGGCACGCGCGCAGGCCGCGTCGAGCTGCTGGCGCAGCAGGGCGTTGGCCCCGACCCCTCCCGCGACCACGAGGCGCCGCAGGCCGGTGGTCTTGAGAGCGGCTAGAGATTTTTTCACCAGCACCTCGACGATGGCCGCCTGGGCGCTGGCGGCGACGTCGGTCTTCTGCTGCTCGGTCAACGGGTCGGCCAGGTGGCTGGTCGCCGGCCCTTCGGGTCGGGCGTGCGCCAGCCGCTTGACCTGGGTGAGCACCGCGGTCTTCAGGCCCGCAAACGAGAAGTCCAGGTCGCCGCTGTGCAGCATGGGACGCGGAAACCGGTACGCCAGGGCATCGCCCTGCCCGGCCAGACGCGCCAGCGCCGGTCCGCCCGGGTAGCCCAGACCCAGCAGTTTGGCCGACTTGTCGAAGGCCTCGCCGGCCGCGTCGTCGATGGTTTCCCCCAGCAGATCGTAGCGCCCCACCCCGTCCACGCGCATGAGCTGGGTATGCCCGCCCGAGACCAGCAGGGCCACAAACGGGAACTCGGGGGGGTCGGCGCTGAGGAAGGGCGACAGCAGGTGCCCTTCGAGGTGGTGGATGCCGTGCACCGGTTTGCCCAGGGCCATGGCCAGAGACACCGCCACCCCCGCCCCCACCAGCAGGGCCCCGGCCAGCCCGGGACCGCGGGTGTAGGCGATGGCGTCGACATCGCCCAGGGGCAGACCGGCCTGGGCCAGCACCGCTTCGGTCAGCGGCAGCACCCGCCGGATGTGGTCGCGGCTGGCCAGCTCGGGCACCACACCGCCATAGGCCTGGTGCATCTCGATCTGGCTGTGCAGGGCATGACCCAGCAGGCGTGGCACACCGGGCCCGCTGGCGTCGACCAGGGCCACACCGGTTTCGTCGCAGGAGGATTCGAAGCCGAGGATGCGCATGGGCCGGGAGTGTACGTGTTGCGATGCCTCGCATGGACGGGCACGGTTGTTGCTGCCACCCCGCACACATGAAAACGGGACTGCATTTCCTCATTGCGGCCAAGCGCTGCGAAATCAACGAGTTGTTCCAGCTGGGGCAGACCAGTGCGCTGGTGCGTGTGACGGCCCGGCTGGTGCACGGCCTGCAACGCGAGCGTGGCCTGTCCAACCTGTACCTGGCCAGTCAGGACGGGCAGTGGGCCGTCGAACTGGACACCCAGGCATCGGCCAACACCACCCTGCAACAGGAACTGCTGGACGGTTTCGGTCGCCTGGACATGGAGCCCCGCCCCGGACAGGGCGCCCGGCTGTTCGGCCGCATCGCCTACGCCATGCAGGGCCTGGATGCCCTGCCCGCGCTGCGCCAGCAGGTGCGCTCACGCGCCTGGGCCCCGCGACGCGCCACGCAGGCGTACATCCGTCTGATCAACGGACTTCTTGCGGTGGTGTTCGAGGCCGCCGACAGCGCCGGGGACCCTGAGATCTCGCGCCGGCTGGTGGCCCTGTTCAATTTCATGCAGGGCAAGGAATTGGCGGGCCAGGAACGCGCCTGTGGCTCAGCGGCCTTCGGCTCCGGGCGCTCCGAAGCGGCTGACCAGCAGCACCTGCTGCACCTGATCGACAACCAGGAGCGCTGCCTGCGGGTGTTTGCCGAATTTGCCAGCCAGGACCTGAAGGCGGCCTGGGACCGCGCCCAGCAGGCCGAGACCCTGGCCGGGCTGGAGCGGCTGCGGCGGGTGATCTGCACCGCCCAGGCCGGTCAGGCGCTGGACAAGGCGCTCAGCCAGGTCTGGTTCGATGCCTGCACCGCGCGGATGGACGCGATGAAGTCCGTCGAAGACCGACTGGCCGACGAGTTGCAGGCCCTGTGTGAACAGCAGCTGGATCTGGCCCGAGGCGAGCTGGCGGTACTCGACAGCCTGCTGGCCAGCACCAGCAGCGAGCCGCGCACAGGCCCGCGCACTCTGTCCTTTTTCGAGGACTCCGGGGCTCCACCTCCCTCACCCGCCGCGCCCACTGCGCCGGCCTGGTCGTCCCCCCTGGACCGCTCCATCCTGGACCTGGTGCAAGAGCAGGCCCGGCGCCTGCAGACGGTCAGTGACGAGCTGGACACGGTGCGGGCCAGCCTGAACGAACGCAAGCTGATCGAACGGGCCAAGGGCCTGCTGATGGCGCACCGTCAGCTCAGCGAGGCCGAGGCCCACAAGACCATGCGGCAGATGGCCATGAACCAGAACAAGCGCCTGGTCGAGGTGGCCGAGGCGGTGCTGGCCATGGCGGATGTGCTGCCCGGCGCGGTCCGATGAAGCATGTGCTGCACCGCACAAAAGACGTGCCTGAAGCGAAACCCGCACACCCTTGGTGCACATGTTTGGTGCGCGGCGTGCGACCGGTTTGACCGGGCGTGCAAGGACCCCGGGTGAGCCCCGAAAAATCAAGCACTTGCAACACCCCCTGGGTAAAACCCTGAGGCTGGCACGGTAACTGCTTAGATCGTTGCAGAGAAATCGGGGCCAACGGCGGCCCGGGCTTCAAAGTCTTCCCAGACACGGACAACGGCGTCCATTCCTTCTGCGCTCAACGGCGCGGTCGCGAATGGGCGCCGTTTTTCTTTGTCCGGGCCACTTTTCATCCATTGCCAAGGAGCAGACCATGCGACACAACCCCACGGCCACTTCCAGCCCGGCACCCGCCCCCCTGACCGAAGCCACGCCCTCGCGACGCGACTTCATGCGCACCGGCGTCGCCCTCGGCACCGCCACCTTCTTCTCCACCCTGGGTCACAGCGGTGTCTGGGCCGCCGGGTCCGACGCGCCGGAGAAGAAGGAAGTGAAGATCGGCTTCATTCCCCTGACCGACTGTGCCAGTGTGGTGATGGCGTCGGTGCTGGGAATCGACCAGAAATACGGCGTGAAGATCGTCCCGACCAAGGAGGCCAGCTGGCCCGGCGTACGCGACAAGCTGGTCAATGGCGAGCTGGACTTTGCCCACGTGCTGTACGGCCTGATCTACGGCGTGCACATGGGCACCGCAGGCCCGAAGAAAGACATGGCGGTGCTCATGACCCTGAACCGCAATGGCCAGGCCTTGACGCTGAGCAAGAAGCTGGCGGACGCGGGTGCGAAGGATGTGACCGGACTGGCCAAGCTCATGGCCAGCGAAAAACGCGAGTACACCTTTGCGCAGACTTTCCCCACCGGCACCCATGCCATGTGGCTGTACTACTGGCTGGCCAGCGCGGGCATCAACCCGTTCAGGGACTCCAAGGTGATTACGGTGCCGCCTCCGCAGATGGTGGCCAACATGCGGGTAGGCAACATGGACGGCTTCTGCGTGGGCGAGCCCTGGAACCACCGGGCCATCATCGACGGCATCGGCATCACGGCCGCCACCACCCAGGATGTCTGGAAAGACCATCCCGAGAAAGTGCTGGGCACCACCGGCGAATTCACCGAAAAATTCCCCAACACCTGTCGCGCCGTGACCGCGGCCATCCTCGAGGCAAGCAAGTGGATCGACGCCGGCCTGCAGAACAAGCTGCGCATGGCCGAAACCATCGCAGCCCGAGCCTACGTGAACACCAGCGTGGACGCGATCAATCAGCGCATTCTGGGTCGCTACCAGAACGGTCTGGGTCGAACCTGGGACGACCCCGACCACATGAAGTTCTACGATGGCGGTGCGGTGAACTTCCCCTACCTGAGTGATGGCATGTGGTTCCTGACGCAACACAAGCGCTGGGGTCTCATCAACAGCCACCCGGACTACCTGAAGATGGCCCGGGAAATCAACAAGATCGACCTGTACAAGCAGGCGGCGGAAGCCACCAAGACCCCGCTGCCCAGCAGCGAGATGCGCAGCAGCAAGCTGATCGACGGTGTGGTGTGGGACGGCAAGGACCCGCGCAAGTACGCCGACTCCTTCGCCATCAAGGCCTGACCCTTCAACCCCGGACAGGAGCCCACACCATGGTCAGCGCCGTATTTCACACACCCGCCGACGCCGCGCCCGGCGCCGAGGCACCGCCCAAAAGCGCAGGGCTGGTGACCTCCGAGAAGCCCGCTGCGCGGGCAGACAGGCCCATGCCTCCCCCGGCTTCAGCCCGCAGCCCTCGGGACTTCAGCGGCCTGTGGCTCGCCGTCCTGCCACCGGTGCTGGGCCTGGCCCTACTGGTCTTCATCTGGTCGCTGATCGCCAGCACCGGCAACAGCGGCATTCCGAAGCCGCTGGACACCTGGCATCAGGCGGTGGAGGTGTTCTCCGATCCGTTCTACAGCAACGGCCCCAACGACCAGGGCATTGGCTGGAACGTGCTGCAGTCGCTGCAACGCGTGGGCATCGGCTTTGGTCTGGCCGCGCTGGTCGGCATTCCGGCCGGCTTCGCCATCGGCCGCTTCGAGTTCCTCAGCCGCATGTTCAACCCGCTGATCAGCCTGCTGCGCCCGGTATCGCCGCTGGCCTGGTTGCCCATCGGCCTGCTGGTGTTCAAGGGCGCCAACCCGGCCGCCATCTGGACCATTTTCATCTGCTCGATCTGGCCCATGATCATCAACACCGCCGTGGGTGTGCAGCGTGTGCCGCAGGACTACATGAACGTGGCCCGGGTGCTCAACCTCAGCGAATGGAAGATCTTCACCAGGATCCTCCTGCCGGCCGTGCTGCCCTACCTGCTGACCGGCGTGCGCCTGGCGGTGGGGACCGCCTGGCTGGTGATCGTCGCGGCCGAGATGCTGACCGGTGGCGTGGGCATCGGCTTCTGGGTCTGGGACGAGTGGAACAACCTCAACGTGTCGTCCATCATCATCGCCATCTTCGTGATCGGCATCGTCGGCCTGCTGCTGGAGTTCGCCCTCATCAAGCTGGCTTCCCTGTTTACCTTTGAAGAGGTGAAGGCATGAACACCGCCGCCATGACCACGAAATACATCGACATCCAGGGCGTCGAGCAGACCTTCAAGACCAAGAAGGGGCTGTTCCCGGCGCTGCGCGACATCCACCTGACGGTGGCCAAGGGCGAGTTTGTTGCCCTCATCGGCCACTCGGGCTGCGGCAAGTCCACGCTGCTGAACCTGATCGCCGGTCTGACCACACCCACCGGCGGGGTACTGCTGTGCGCCGACAGGGAAATCGCCGGCCCCGGCCCCGAGCGCGCGGTGGTGTTCCAGAACCATTCGCTGCTGCCCTGGCTGACCTGTTACGAAAACATCTACCTGGCAGTCGAGCGCGTGTTTGGTGGCAAGGAAAACAAGGCCCAGCTGAAGGCCCGCACCAACGACGCCCTGGCACTGGTGGGCCTGACCGCGGCCGCCCAGAAGCGACCCGGCGAAATCTCGGGTGGCATGAAGCAGCGCGTCGGCATCGCACGTGCCCTGTCGATGGAGCCCAAGGTGCTGCTGATGGACGAGCCCTTCGGTGCGCTCGACGCCCTGACCCGCGCCAAGCTGCAGGACGAGCTGCTGGACATCGTCGCCAAGACCCACGCCACCGTGGTCATGGTGACGCACGACGTGGACGAGGCGGTGCTGCTGTCCGACAAGATCGTGATGATGACCAACGGGCCCGCCGCCACCATCGGTGAAGTGCTCGCTGTCGAACTGCCGCGCCCGCGCAACCGCGTGGCCCTGGCCGACGACGCGCGGTACCAGCAGGTCCGCAAAGCGGTCATCGACTTCCTCTACACGCGCCAGGCGCACGTCGAGAAAGTGGCCTGAGGAGAACCCCATGGACATGCGCGTCAACCCCAAGGCGAAGATGAAGCTGGTGATGGTCGGCAACGGCATGGCCGGTGTGCGCACGCTCGAAGAGCTGCTCAAGATCGCGCCCGACCTGTACGACATCACCGTCTTTGGTGCCGAACCGCACCCCAACTACAACCGAATCCTGCTCAGCCCGGTGCTGGCGGGCGAGCAGACGCTGGACCAGATCGTGCTCAATGACTGGGCCTGGTACACCGACCACGGCATCACATTGCATGCGGGCGTCAAGGTGACCGACGTGGACCGCGTCAGGCGCGTGGTGACCGGCGTCAACGCCGAGGGCCAGGCGGTCACGGCCCACTATGACCGCCTGATCATGGCCACCGGCTCCAACCCTTTCATCCTGCCCCTCCCAGGCAAGGACCTGCAGGGTGTGCTGGCCTACCGCGACATCGCCGACACGCAGGCCATGATCGACGCCGCCGCGCAGTACCAGCACGCGGTGGTCATCGGCGGCGGACTGCTGGGCCTGGAAGCGGCCAACGGCCTGATGAAGCGCGGCATGCAGGTCAGCGTGGTGCATGTGGCCCCGTGGCTGATGGAGCGCCAGCTGGACGACGTGGCGGGCCAGCTGCTGCAAAAGTCGCTCGAAGAGCGCGGCATGCGGTTCCTGATGGGCGCGAACACGCAGGAACTGATCGGTGGTGAAGACGGCCGTGTCAAGGCCGTGAAATTCAAGGACGGCAGCGAAGTGCCAGCCGACCTGGTGGTGATGGCCGTGGGCATCCGCCCCAACACCGCGCTGGCCGAGAAGATGCGCCTGCATGTCAACCGCGGCATCGTGGTGAGCGACACCCTGCAGACTGTGACCGATGCACGCATCTACGCCGTGGGTGAATGCGCGGCGCACCGCGGCATCGCCTACGGCCTGGTGGCGCCGCTGTTCGAGCAGGGCAAAGTGCTGGCCACGCACCTGGCCGAGTTCGGCATCGGCCGCTACACCGGCTCGCTCACCTCGACCAAGCTGAAGGTCACCGGTATCGACCTCTTCTCGGCCGGTGACTTCATGGGCGGCGAAGGCACCGAAGAGATCGTGATGAGCGACCCCTTCGGCGGCGTCTACAAGAAGCTGGTGATCAAGGACGACCAGCTGGTCGGTGCCTGCCTGTACGGCGACACGGTGGACGGTGGCTGGTATTTCAAGCTGCTGCGCGAAGGCCGCAAGGTGCACGACATTCGGGACAAGCTGATGTTCGGCGAATCGAACATCGGCGATGCCGGCCACGCGGGGCAGAACAAGGCGGCGGCCATGCAGGATGCCGACGAGGTCTGCGGCTGCAACGGCGTGACCAAGGGCAGTATCTGCAAGGCCATCAAGGACAAGGGCCTGTTCACGCTGGACGAGGTGAAGAAGCACACCAAGGCCAGCGCCAGCTGCGGCTCCTGCACCGGCCTGGTCGAACAGATCCTGATGGCCACTGTCGGCGCCGGCTACTCGGCCACGCCGAAGAAGAAAGCCATCTGCGGCTGCACCGAGCACAGCCACCAGGACGTGCGGGACGCCATCCGCGATCAGAAGCTGCTGACCATTGGCGACACCTTCAAGGCCCTGGGCTGGAAGACGCCCAACGGCTGTGCCACCTGCCGCCCGGCGGTCAACTATTACCTCATCAGCACCTGGCCCAAGGAGGCGAAAGACGATCCGCAGAGCCGCTTCATCAACGAGCGCTCGCACGCCAACATCCAGAAGGACGGCACCTACAGTGTCATTCCGCGCATGTGGGGCGGCGAGACCACGGCCGACGAGCTGCGCCGCATCGCCGACGCGGTGGACAAGTACCAGATCCCGACCGTCAAGGTCACCGGCGGCCAGCGCATCGACCTGCTGGGCGTGAAGAAGGAAGACCTGGTCAACGTCTGGAAGGACATCGGCATGCCCAGCGGCCACGCCTACGCCAAGGCGCTGCGCACGGTCAAGACCTGCGTGGGCAGCGAATGGTGCCGCATGGGCACCCAGGACTCGACCCAGATGGGCAAGGACCTGGAACGCGCCATGTGGCGCATGTATGCACCACACAAGGTGAAGTTCGCCGTCAGCGGCTGCCCACGCAACTGCGCCGAGGCCGGCATCAAGGACGTGGGCATCATCGGCGTGGATTCCGGCTGGGAGATGTACATCGCTGGCAACGGCGGCATCAAGACCGAGGTGGCGCACTTCTTGGTCAAGCTCCGGACGGCCGAAGAAGTCATGGAATACACCGGCGCCTTCATGCAGCTCTACCGGCTCGAAGGCTGGTACCTGGAACGCACCGTGCACTACGTCAACCGCGTGGGCATGGACTACGTGAAGCAACGAATCATCGAGGACGCCGAAGGCCGCAAGGCGCTGTGGGAACAGCTGCAGTTCGCGCTCGACGGTGAGCCCGACCCGTGGTTCGAGTTCGACAAGGCCGCCGTGGACGCGCGGCAGTTCATTCCGATCAAGGCCGTGTCGGCCGCCACCGAAGGGAGTGCTGTATGAACGCCGCTGCCTGGGCCCCCATCTGCCGTGTCGAGGACATTCCCGTGCTGGGCTCACGCCGCGTGGAACGCGAGCGCGGGCTGGACGTGGCGATCTTCCGCAACGACCAGGACACCGTGTTTGCCCTGCTCGACCGCTGCCCCCACAAGGGCGGCCCGCTGTCGCAAGGCATCGTGTTCGGCACGCACGTGGCCTGCCCGCTGCACAACTGGACCATCGGCCTGTGCGACGGCCAGGCCTCGGCGCCCGACGAGGGCTGCACGCCGAAGTTCAGCGTCAAGGTCGAGGATGGTCAGGTGTACCTGGACGCGCACGAACTGGCGACGCACGGGACCGATCTCGAACGTCCGATCGCGGGCCCC